>NZ_BCBP01000023.1:0-138804 GCF_001753955.1 Pseudomonas sp. NBRC 111139 | reverse complement strand
CAAGGCTGAGCACGCGCACGCCTGCCGGCACTGGCAGGCTGGCCAGCACCTGGGGCTGGGCCAGCACGCGCTGCAGGCCGCTGTCTTCGATCATGTAGGCCAAACGGTCGGCCGGGTAGGCCGGGTCCAGCGGCACGTAGGCACCGCCAGCCTTGAGGATGGCGAAGATGCCAACGACCATGTCCAGCGAGCGCTCGGCAGCCAGGCCGACCAGCACGTCGGGCCCGACCCCGTCGTCGACCAGGCGCAGGGCCAGGGCGTTGGCGCGCTGGTTGAGCTGGGCATAGCTCAGGGCCTGGCCCTCGCAGGTGACAGCGATGGCATCGGGGGTGCGCTGCACCTGGGCCTCGATCCGGCTGTGCAGGGCCTGGTCGGCCGGGTGCTCGGCGGGGGCCGGGTTCCACTGGGCGAAGGTGGCCTGCTGTTCCGGGGTGCCCAGCATGTCGAGCTCGCCCAGCCGTTGCTCGGGCCCCCGGGCCATGGCCAGCAGCAGGTTCTGCCAGTGCCGGGCCATGCGTTGCACGGTGCCGTGGCTGAACTGGCTGCAGTCGTATTCCAGGCTGAAGCCAAGGCCGTCGGCTGCGTATTCAAGGTCGATGCCGATCAGGCATTTGGCCTGGGCGCTGGCGGTATCGAGGAAGTCCAGCTGCAGTGGGCCCAGGGCCAGCGGGCCGCTGGCAGTCCCGGCCACGCGCCAGTTGAACAGCGCCTGGAACAACTGGGTGGGTAGCACCTGGCCGTTGTGCTGCAGCGTCTCCAGGTACAGCTCCATCGGGTAGTCGCTGTGGCTCAGGGCCGCAATAGACTGCTCCCGCAGGTTTTGCAGCAGGGTCTGCACGGATTGCTGCGGGTCGAGTTCGGCGCGGTAGATCTGGGTGCTGACGAAGAACCCTACCAGCTGCTGGGTTTCGCTGCGGTTGCGCCCGGCGCTGGGCACGCCGAGGGTGAATTGCCGCTGGCCACTGTAGCGGCCCAGCAGCACCTGCCAGGCGGCCAGGGCGATGACGAAGGGTTGCACGCCCTGCTGCCGGCTGAGCTGCAGCAGGGCCTGGAACACCTCGGCGTCCAGTTGCAGGCCATGGTAGCGGGCACTGGTGCCCTCAGGCGGTGCGCCAGCGCAGCGCGGGTCGAGGTCACCCGGCAACATCAACGGCTGCAGTTCGTCACCCAGCCGGGTATGCCAGTAGCGGGCAGACGCTTGGCACGCATCGCTTTGCAGGTAAGCCTGGCGTTGCCAGATGGCGTAATCGGCATACTGGATGGCGGGCCGTTGCAGCTTGCAGGCTCCCTGGGCGGCTGCCTGCGAATAGGCGCCCAGCAGGTCCTGCAGCAGGATCGGATTGGACCAGGCGTCTGAAACGATGTGGTGCATGTTCAGCAGCAACACATGCTCGTCACCTTGTACTTTCACCAGTCGGGCCCGGATCAGGGGCGCCTTGCCGAGGTCGAACGGTGCCAGCGCATCCGCTTCGATGAGCCGCTGCAATGCATGAGGGCGTTGCGTGGCGGGCATGGCGGTCAGGTCTTCGCAGGGCATTTCGAGGCGTGCGTCGGCTTCGACGAACTGCTGCGGTATGCCCTCGACCTCGGCGAACCTGCTGCGCAGGATGTCATGGCGGTCGACCACCGCCTGCAAGGCCATGGCCAGCTGCTGGCCATGCAGTTCACCCTTCAGTGACAGTGCCCGTGGCAGGTTGTACGCCGCGCTCTGCGGGTTGAACTGCTGCAGGTACCACAGGCGCTGCTGGGCGAAGGAGAGGGGGGCCGGCCCGGCGCTCTCGCGTGGTGCTATCCGGTCGGGTTCAGGCAGCTCATCCTGGAGGAGGGCGAGCAAGGCGTCGTCCAGCAAGTCTTCAGCGAGCGAGTCGGCATCCAGTGATTCGTGCATGGCGGTCCCTGTGGCAGTCGAGGCGAAGGACAGCAGCATGGGGGCCGGCCTTGCCGGCGAATGGCCGCTGTCCTCTGGAGAGGTGTATGGCCAGTAAACGAGCCGCCGCACGGCAAATTTACCGGCGGGCGCGTGGGTGACTGGGCGTGTGGGCAGGCCCCGGCCAGGGTTGTAGCCGACCTGGTCGGGGCGAGGGATGCAGCCGGTCAGGCCGGCTGGGCTGCGGTGCGAACCTTGCCGCTGTCCATGTGTACCAACTGGTCGGCAATATCGAAGTAGCGGTCATCGTGGGAGATGACAATGATGGTCTTGCCCAGGCGCTTGAGGTCCGGCAGCAGCTCTGTGTAGAAGATGCGGCGGAAGGTTGGGTCCTGATCGGCTGCCCACTCGTCGAACACCAGTACCGGGCGCTGCTCCAGCCAGGCGCTGATCAGGGCCAGGCGCTTGCGTTGCCCAGTGGACAGGTCGGTGGTGGTGAAGGCGCCGTCACGTACGCTGACCTTGTGCGCGATCTCCAGGCGTTGCAGGTATTGGGTCGCATCGTCGGGAATCTGCTGGTCACCCTGGACCACGTCGTCGAACAGGTAGTAGTCGGCGAAAATGGTGGTGAACAGTTGTCGGTAGTCATCCCGGTCAAGCACCGAGACCGGCTGACCATCCAGCAGGATGTCACCACTGTGCGGCGCATACAGGCCAAGCAGCAGCTTGATCAGCGTGGTCTTGCCACAACCGTTCTCGCCGACGATGAACACGATGTCGCCCTGGTTGATTGTGAGGTTCACCGGGCCCAGGCGAAACGGCGTGCTGCCCTCGACGGCCGGAAATGCGTACTGCACATTGCGCAGTTCCAGGCTGTCGATGGTTTGGCGCGGTGCGCCTTGGCCGTCGAGCAGCAGGTTCGGTTCGGGCGAGGAAAACTGCTCTGACAGCTCGGCAATGCGCTGGAATGCCACCTGTGCCTTGCTGACCAGCGGCAGTACGCTGACCAGATGGTCCAGTGGGCCTTTCATGTACAGCAGCACCAGCACGAAGCCGGTCATTGCGGCCTGATCGACGCTTGTCCAGGTGCTCTGCAGGGCCAGGGCCAGGCCGATGACGATGAAGAACAGCGTCGAGCCGAACGTCTTGGCCAGGATGTAGGTATTGACTGCCTTGATCTGGATGGCGCTGATCCGCTCGCTGATCCCCTGGATGTGCCGGGTGAACATGCGATACCGGCGCGGCCGGTGTATGCGCAGCTCCTTGGCGCCCTGGGCAATGGCGTTGTAATGCTTCTGCAGGTCGTCCTCGGCCTCGCGGGCGCTATTGAACCCCTTGATGCCGCGCGTGCGGGCGATGACCTGGGCGGTGATGCCGGCGCCCAATGCCAGCAGCATCAGCAGGAACAGCGGGCCGGACAATGTTGCCAGGTAGCCCATGCAGCCCAGCGTCACCGTCAGCGAAATGGTCAGGGGGGCGAAGGCGAACGAGAAATCGCTGATGGTATCGATATCGTGGGTCAGCACCGGTATCAGGCGGTGGCTGCGATAGCGCTCGATCTGCTCGATGGGCGCCGAAAGCACTTTTTCGCCCAGCTCCTTGCGCAGTTTGGCAATGATCTTCTGGCCAACGAAATTGGTGCCCATGTCGGAGAAGATGCTGCTGAGCAAGGTCAGCACGCAGAGGCCGGCAAACAACCACAGCACGGCGTGGGTCAGCCCTGCTTCGCTGTTGAGGGCGCGGTTGATGGTGGCCAGCAGCGTGGTGACGCTGAAGCCGCCGAGGATGCCCAACAGTATGGAAACCAGCACGATGGGCCAGAACGGCTTGAGCAACTGGGCAAGCTCGCGGGTCGCGCTGAGCGGTTTGCGAATCATGGGGAAGTCTTCTCCAGGCGGATCAAAGGACGTGGTCATCAAAGAAGGCTTCGCGCTCCAGACGCAGCAGAGCGGCTTTCTTGTGGGCCAGTTGAATGTCCTTCAGGTGGCCGAAGCCCTGGGACTTGAGGAAGTCGATCTGGCGCGTATGGTCGATGCGCGGCTCGCCGAGAATCCGCTGGGTGCGTGGGTCATCGAGGAACATGTAATGCATCAGCGAGCGGAACCAGCCGCGCAGTTTGCCGATGCCCTGGTGCTTGGGTTCGCCGATCACCACATGCCAGCCACGGTCGTAATCGGCGACGTCGTAGTAGGGGGCGATGCGGTCTTCCTTGCACCAGTACACTTCAAAGTAGGCGAAGGGTTCGTCGTCGAAGCAGCCGATCAGCGGGTGTACGCGCGGGTCGTCGAGCATTTCGCGAATGTATTGCGCATGTTCTTCCGGGGTGCCGGTCTGCTCCCAGAAGAACGCGACTTGCTCCAGGTTCATCCAGCGGTTGAAGGCTGCAAGGTCCTTCACCGGGTCGATGGTGCGCAGTGAAAAGGTGGCGTTCAGCTTCGGCAGATGGCGTCGATAGACTTCGCCCGCCGGTTTGGGCGGGCGTTGCGGGTGGCGTTTCTCGCCGCTGAAGCAATAACGCGGGGCCGTGTGCACGCTGGCCGGCTCGCGAAGCCATGGCAGGGGTTGCTGCCAGAAGGTCTGGCGGGTACAGCGCAGGGCAAGCCTGCCTTGGTCGTCGACCTGCCAGTGATCGAAAATGCCTTCGCGTACCGCACGCACGGCAAATTCCCGGTCGCCAGGGACCTGCACATTCACCTCGTTGCATTGTTTGCGGTGGCAGAAACGGGTCGCCAGCACTGCCAGCATCGCGCTGGCCGGAAATGCTGGCGGAAGTTGCTCGAAGACGATGCGGTTGTCGACCTCCCGGTAGGGGATGGCGGCGCTGCTGTCGAGGCGCAGGCTACCGCTCTCTGGCGTTTCATCCTGGGCACTGGCTTTGCGGCCATCGGCCAGGATCAGACTGAAAGAGGGTGCGTTCATAGGGCTTCCTGTGAGGGGGCGAGTGCGACGTGTCGGGTGCTGTCCATGGATAAAGACGAACCGCACCTGCCGATGTTTAAGCGCCAGGTGCGGCACCCGGTTCAGCGCCAGCGACCTGCCAGCCGCCGCCCAGGGCCTTGTACAGGGCGATGCTGCCCATGACCCGCTTGAGGCGCAGTTGCACATCCTCGTCCTGAGCCTGGTACAGGGTGCGTTGGGTTTGCAGGACGGTCAGCAGGTCCTCGGCGCCCGCCTGGTAGCGGCTTTCGGCGATGTCGAAGGCTTTACGCGCCTGTTGCAGTTCGAACGCCTGCCAATGCAGTTGCCGGTCGATACCGTCCAGGGTATTGAGGGCCTTTTCCACATCGCCGAAACCGGCCAGGATGGCGCCGCGGTAGTTCTGCAGCAGTTCCTCCTGGCTTGCTACCGCCTTGTCGCGTTCAGCGCGCAGGCGGCCGTTGTTGAACACCGGCGTGACCAGGCCTGCGGCGAGGCTGGTGAAGGGGTTGCGCAAGACGTCCGGGAAGTGATCGGCGCCGCTGCCGACGATCAGCGTCAGGTTGAGTTTGGGCAGCATCGCCGCGCGGGCTACGCGCACATTGGCCTGAGCCGCCGCCAGCTTGGCCTCGGCATTGGCGATGTCCGGCCGACGGCTGATCAGTTCGCTGGGCAGGCCCGCATCGATCGAGGGCCAGTTGAGCTGTTCAAAGCGCGTGTGGCCCAGTTGCAGGTCCTGCACTGGCTGCCCGACCAGGGTCGCCAGGGTGATCAGGGCCTCCCGGGCCTGTTGCTGGTAAAGCGGGCGTTGCCGTTGCTGGGTGGCGACCAGGCTTTGTTGCTGGGCCAGTTCCAGTGCTGTGGCCGAGCCTGCATCGAAGCGGGTTTGCACCAGTTGCAGGACACGCTCGGCATTGGCCAGGTTAAGGTCGGCAATCCGCCCCTGCTGCTGGAAGGCCAGCGCCTGCATGTAGCTGTCGGCAACCTTGCCGAGCAAGGTCAGTTCAACGGTCGCGCGGTCGAACTCACTGGCTTGCAGGCCGCGCAGGGCACTCTCGCGGGCTGCCGCGTTGCCGCCCCAGAAGTCCACCTCATAGCTGGCCTTCAGGGCCACATCCAGGTAATGAGTGGTGCGCTGGGTCGGGCTGGAATTCAGTTGGCTGTAGCCGTTGCCGTGCTGCAGGCGCTCGCGGTTGGCATTGGCTGCCCCGGTCACCTCGGGCAGCAAGGGGCCGCCGGCAATGACCGCATCAGCCTGTGCCTGGCGAACCCGGGCCATGGCCGCGCCGATTTCGAAGCTGTCGGTGCGGGCTTGCTCCACCAGCTGGTTCAGTGCCGGGCTGCCGAACGACTGCCACCAGCCGGTCAAGTGGCGTGGTGTGCACTGAGGCGCGGCCGCCTGCCAGCGGGCCGGGGTATGCACACCGTGTTGCGGCGGCGTTGCAGGGGTGGCGCAGGCGCTCAGCAGCAGGCAGGCGCCGAGCAGGGGCAAGGGTTTGATCAACGTTGGGGTACTCATACGCTGGTAAGGGCGGCCACCGGGTCGAGCCGTGCAGCCTTGCGGGCGGGCATGAAGCCGAACGCGATACCGGTGACCACCGCGCAGGCGAAGGCACCGATGGCGGCAGGCAGCGAGAAGGCGACGGTGACCTGGCCCAGGCTCAGGGCGCCGCCGATCAGTAATGCCAGGGCGATGCCGCTGACGCCGCCGACCATCGTCAGCATCACGGCTTCAGTAAGGAACTGGCGCAGGATGTCGCGCTGGCGCGCGCCGGTGGCCATGCGGATACCAATTTCCCGTGTGCGCTCGCGCACAGTCATCAGCATGATGTTCATCACCCCGATGCCGCCCACCAGCAGCGAAATGGCGGCAATGGCGCCCAGCATCAGCGACAGCGCGTTCTGCGTTTTGGCTTCGGCCTGGATCATCGCCGCATTGTTGGTCAGTTCGAAGTCGGTTACGCCGTTGTGCAGTTTCAGCAGCAACTGGTCGATGACCTGCTCGGTCTGCTTCACCTGGCGCGCATCTGCGGCGGCGATCACCGCGTATTCCGGGGCCTGGTTGCCGAACAGGCGCACGCTGGCGGTGGTGTAGGGCACCATCACTCGGGCGTCGGCATCCTGGTCGCCAGAGCTGGCGCCCTTGCCGGCCAGCACCCCGATGACCTGGAACGGTGCGTTCTCGATGAGAATGTACTGGCCCACCGGGTTGCGGTCGGCAAACAGTTTTTCCCGGGTCTTTTCGCCAATCACTGCCACTGCCGCGCCGGCGGCTTCGTCGGCCTCGGTGAAGAAACTGCCCTGCGCCACTGGCCAGTTGAATATCTGCGGGAAGTAGGTGTTGGAGCCGCCGACATAGAGCTTCAGGTCCTGGTTGCCATAGCGCACACCGGCCTTGCCGCCATTGACGGGCATGATCATGCGCACCTGGGGCAGGGTGGCGATGGCGCGGGTGTCATCCAGGGTGATGATGCCTTCCGGCGCCCTGGGGGCGGGTGGCTTGCCGTTGAGGTAGATGATGTTGGAGCCGAAGGCGCCCATCTGCGCCATGACCTGGCGCTTGCTGCCTTCACCCACTGCCAGCATGACCACCACCGACGCCACGCCGATGATGATGCCCAGCAACGTCAGTGCGGTGCGGAAGCGGTTGATCCACATCACCCTCCACGCCGCCTTGACGGCGTCCAGCAGTTCGCCTTTCCAGGCACCGTTGTGCTCGCTGCCGTCGTTCAGGCGCTGGCGCAGGTCGACGGCCTGCAGCACGTCGACCTCAGGGTGCGCAGCGGGCAGTGGCTCAGGCTGGGCCTGGTCGCTGATGATCTGGCCATCGCGGATTTCGATGATGCGCTTGGCCCGTGCGGCGACTTCCCGGTCGTGGGTGATGAGGATCACCACATGGCCCTGGCTGGCCAGTTCGTCGAGCAGGGCCATGACTTCGGTACCGCTGCGGCTGTCGAGGGCGCCGGTGGGTTCGTCTGCCAGAATGATGTGGCCACCGTTCATCAGCGCGCGGGCTATCGATACGCGTTGTTGCTGGCCGCCGGACAACTGGTGCGGGCGATTACCGGTACGTTCGGCCAGGCCCAGGCGGGTCAGCAGGGCATGGGCGCGTGCGTGGCGCTCGGCGGCAGGCGTGCCGGCATAGATCGCCGGCATTTCGACATTTTCCTGGGCGGTGCCGGAGGCAATCAGGTGATAGCCCTGGAACACGAAACCGAAGGCTTCACGCCGCAGCCAGGCGAGTGCGTCACTGTCCAGGCTGGCCACCTGTTCACCCGCGAACAGGTAGTCGCCACTGGAGGGGCGGTCCAGGCAGCCGAGGATGTTCATCAGCGTAGACTTGCCTGAGCCGGAGGTACCGACAATGGCGACGAATTCACCGGCGTGAATGCTCAGGTTGATACCGCGCAAGACCTCGATTTGCGGTGTATCGACGCCGCCATAGCATTTGCGGATATCGCGCAGCTCAATCAGTGGGACTGGCATTTACCCTCCTGCACTGAGCAAGGGGCTGATCAGCAGGCGATCACCTTCTTCCAGCCCTTCGAGAATCTGCACGCGCAGGCGGTCGCTGATGCCGGTGCGCACTTCGCGATTTTCAATGGCGCCGTGTTTCGTCAGTACCTGTGCCAGCCTGCGATCGGGCTGCTTGCCCGGGTTGAGCGCGGAAATCGGGGCGGTCAGCACATTGTGCGCACGGTCAGCGACGAAGAACACCTGGGTGGTCATTTCTGCCATCAGGGCGCCGTCGGCGTTATCGACGTCCAGCAACACCGTATACAACACCACCCGGCCATTGCTTTTGCTGGCCGGGCTGCCGCTGCCCTGGTTGGCATGCTCCAGCGGCTTGGGCGGCACCGGCAGGATCTGCCGTACAGTGCTGTTCCAGCGCCGGGTGCCACCGCTGAGGGTGGTGAAATAGGCGTGCATGCCGGGTTTGACGTGGCCAATGTCCGCTTCCGACACTTCCGCCCAGACTGTCATCGGTGACAATTTGGCGATGCGCAGGATCAGCGGGGTCTGCTGCTGGGCGTTAAGCGTCTGCCCCTCGCGGGCATCCAGTGCGACCACGGTGCCACTCATGGGGGCATAGATGCGGGTGTAACCCAGTTCGGCCTGGTCGCTGCGCAGGCTGGCCTGGGCCTGGCGAATCTGCGCCTGGATCATGTCGATGCGCGCCTGGGTGGCCTTGAGCTCGGCGCGCGCCGTTTGCACATCCTCTTCGCGCGTGGCGCCGCCTGCCGCCAGGCTCTGCTGGCGCTCGGCCTTCTGCCGGGCCAGCTCATGCTGGGCACGTTGCTCTTGCAACTGTGCCTGCAGGTTCTCGACCGAGTAGCGTCCCGCGTCCAGCTTGGCCTGTTGCGTGGAAGGGTCGATCTCGACCAGCAACTGGCCTTCTTGCACCGCGTCGCCGACCTCGACCTTGATGGCACGGATCTGCCCGGATGCCTGGGCGCCGACGTCAACATAACGGCGTGGCTGCAAGGTGCCGATGGCGGTAACGCTGCTCTCGATATCACCCCGGCTGACAGTGACGGTATTCAGGCCATCATGGCGGGGTGGCATGATCTGCCAGGCACTTACGGCCAGCAATGTCGCCAGGCCAACTAAGGTGATCAGGGCCCGGCGGGCCAAGGGGGGACGTTTCATGCAGGGTTCCGGCCAAAGTAAGTTCCTCCGAGACACGTCGCGGGGTTGTACTTTGAACGAGAACCCGCCCGCAAAATTTACTGCGCGGCACGCGGCGGGTGCTGATAAATGCCGGCGGCGAGTGAACTATTGGGTTAAACGTTTAAGCTGCAACTTGCAAACACAAAAAAACCCGACAGTTGTCGGGTTTTTTTGTTGACTCGAGTTACTGCTTGGCAGGTTCTGCCGGCGTAGCTGGAGCCGGAGTAGCCGGAGCGGCTTCTTCGGCAGCCTTCTGCTCGGCTTCGGCCTGATCTTTGGCAGCTTCGGCGTTTTCCTTGGCGGCTTCGTTCATCTTATCCTGAGCTTCACCCATTTTTTCCTGGGCTTGCTCGGCGTGTTGCTGTGCGTCCTGGGCTTTGTCTTCGCTCGCTTTATCGCAAGCAGCCAGGCCCATGGCAGCGGCCAGCATCAGAGCAAAAGCAAAAGGTTTACGCATGGGGGTGTTTCTCCTTGGTGGAATAAGTGACTTGTTCCTTCGAGTGCAACTACGCGGAATAAGTTCCACGAAGATTACAGATATATAACGCCCCGTTCTACATAGACTTTTTAACGAATTTATGCCGCTGCCCTGCGGCCGGTGGGAACAGCCGATGAACGATTCAACCTTGATGGCAATGGCCGAACGCTTTCTCTCGGCGTTAAAACATTGTCAGCTGTTGCAGATGCGCGTGGCGCAGGCTGATGGTGATGGCATGACCCTGGTCCTGCCATGGTCGCCAGCGATTGTCGGCAACCCGCAAACCGGTGCCGTGCACGGCGGTGCGCTGACCACGCTGATGGACACCACCTGTGGCATGGCCACGTTGTGTGTGCTGCCGCGCTTCGAAGTGTGCCCGACGTTGGACCTGCGCATCGACTACATGCACCCGGCTGAGGCCGGCAAGGACATCTACGGCCACGCCCAGTGCTACCGTGTTACCCGCGACGTGATCTTTA
Organism: Pseudomonas sp. NBRC 111139; assembly: GCF_001753955.1. Classification (NCBI taxonomy): domain Bacteria; kingdom Pseudomonadati; phylum Pseudomonadota; class Gammaproteobacteria; order Pseudomonadales; family Pseudomonadaceae; genus Pseudomonas; species Pseudomonas sp. NBRC 111139. The sequence goes on along the minus strand of NZ_BCBP01000023.1, from coordinate 128,393 downwards.
CCCGTGGCACCGCCTACCAGGACGACCCCGACCAGCCCATCTGCCAGGTGGTGGGCACGTTCATGCGCCTGGGCCAGGACATCAAGGGCGGCATCCGTTTCGGCGACAGTCTGAAGGAGGGCAAGGCATGATTCCGCACGCGGTGCGCCAGCAGCTCAACGCCGCCCATGCGGTGGGCGACTATCGACCATTGCTGGCGCTGATTCCCTATGCCGGGCTGATCGGCATCGAATGCGAGCGTCAGGGCGATGATGTGTTGTTCCGCCTGCCGGCAAGCCCGGACAATATCGGCAACCCACTGCTACCGGCCATTCATGGCGGCGTGATCGCCGGCTTCATGGAGCTGTCGGCAGCGCTGTACCTGCTGATCTACAGCGAGAGCGCAAGCATTCCGAAGATCATCGACTTTTCTATCGACTACCTGCGCGCCGGGCATTTTCGCGATACCTACGCCCAGTGCCAGTTGTGGCGTCAGGGCCGGCGGGTGACCAACGTGGCCATCACCGCCTGGCAGGGCGACAGGCAGTCGCCGATTGCCACGGCCCGTGCGCATTTCAAGATCGAACCGGAAAAGCCCTTGAAATCATCCGGGCAGCCCCCATCTGCATGACATCCGCCGTTAACGCTGGCCGAACCGGCCGCCAGGCGCCACCGCCATCAGATCGGAGTTTCGAAGACCATGACTGTGGAAACACAAAAGGAAACGTTGGGCTTCCAGACCGAGGTAAAGCAACTGCTGCACCTCATGATTCACTCGCTGTACTCGAACAAGGAAATCTTCCTGCGGGAGCTGATTTCCAATGCTTCCGACGCCGCCGACAAGCTGCGTTTCGAAGCCCTGGCCAAGCCAGAGCTGCTCGAAGGCGATGCTGACCTGAAGATTCGCCTGAGCTTCGACAAGGACGCCGGTACCGTGACCCTCGAGGACAACGGCATCGGCATGAGCCGCGAAGACGTCATTGCCCACCTGGGCACCATCGCCAAGTCCGGCACTGCCGACTTCATGAAGAACCTCACCGGTGACCAGAAGAAGGACTCGCACCTGATCGGTCAGTTCGGCGTGGGCTTCTACTCCGCGTTCATCGTTGCCGACAAGGTCGACGTGTACAGCCGCCGTGCCGGCCAGCCAGCGGCCGAAGGTGTGCACTGGTCGTCGAAAGGCGAGGGCGAATTCGAAGTCGCCACCATCGACAAACCACAGCGCGGTACCCGTATCGTCCTGCACCTGAAGAAGGACGAGCAGGAGTTCGCCGATGGCTGGCGCCTGCGCAACGTGGTCAAGAAATACTCCGACCACATCGCCCTGCCGATTCAACTGCCGAAAGAGCAGGCCGCCGCTGAAGGTGAAGAGCAGCCGGCCGAAGCGTGGGAAACCGTCAACCGTGCCAGCGCCCTGTGGACCCGTTCGCGCACCGAGGTGAAGGACGAGGAATACCAGGAGTTCTACAAGCACATCGGCCATGACTTCGAAAACCCGCTGGCCTGGAGCCACAACAAGGTCGAAGGCAAGCTCGAATACAACTCGCTGCTGTACGTGCCGCCCCGTGCGCCGTTCGACCTGTACCAGCGCGAAGCACCGCGCGGCCTGAAGCTGTACGTGCAGCGTGTGTTCATCATGGACCAGGCCGAGTCGTTCCTGCCGCTGTACCTGCGCTTCATCAAGGGTGTGGTTGATTCCAACGACCTGTCGCTGAACGTGTCGCGTGAAATCCTGCAGAAAGACCCGATCATCGATTCGATGAAGACCGCGCTGACCAAGCGTGTGCTGGACATGCTGGAGAAGCTGGCGAAGAACGAACCCGAGCAATACAAGGGCTTCTGGAAAAACTTCGGTCAGGTGCTGAAAGAGGGCCCGGCCGAAGATTTTGCCAACAAGGAGAAAATCGCCGGTCTGCTGCGCTTTGCTTCCACCCAGGACGACAGCGGCGAGCAGAGCGTCGCCCTGGCCGACTACCTGGCCCGCGCCAAGGAAGGTCAGGACAAGATCTATTACCTCACCGGCGAGTCGTACGCGCAGGTCAAGAACAGCCCGCACCTGGAAGTCTTCCGCAAGAAAGGCATCGAAGTGCTGCTGCTCACTGACCGCATCGACGAGTGGCTGATGAGCTACCTCAACGAGTTCGACGGCAAGGCCTTTGTCGATATTGCCCGTGGTGACCTGGACCTGGGCAAGCTGGATTCGGAAGAAGACAAGAAAGCCCAGGAAGAAGTCGCCAAGGACAAGGAAGGTTTGGTCGAGCGACTGAAAGGTGCGCTGGGTGATAGCGTGGCCGAAGTGCGCGTCTCGCACCGCCTGACCGATTCGCCGGCGATCCTGGCCATCGGCGAGCAGGACTTGGGCCTGCAGATGCGCCAGATCCTGGAAGCCAGCGGGCAGAAAGTGCCGGAGTCCAAGCCGATCTTCGAGTTCAACCCGAGCCACCCGCTGATCGAGAAGCTGGACCACGAGCAGAGCGAAGACCGTTTCGCCGAGCTGTCACATATCCTGTTCGATCAGGCGGCCCTGGCGGCCGGTGACAGCCTGAAGGACCCGGCGGCATACGTTCGTCGCCTGAACAAGCTACTGGTCGAGCTGTCTGCTTGAGTTGATGCACAGCAAAGCCCGCTTCGGCGGGCTTTTTTATGACGAGTGCCAAAGGAGTGCTTGATGAGCAAAGTAATCGTCGAATCGCTGGTTTATCACCTGTCTGGCAAGGCCTTCGAAAGCCGTTTGGTCTATGAGCCGGGTGCGCTGGGCCGCCCAGGGCTGGTGATGGCGCCGAACTGGATGGGCATTGGTGAAGGTGCCGAGCGCATTGCCAAGGAAGTGGCCGAGAAGGGCTATGTGGTGCTGATCGCCGACCTGTACGGGCAATCGGTGCGCCCGTCCAATGCCGATGAAGCAGGCGTGGCGATGATGCCGCTGAAGAATGACCGTGGCGAACTGCGCAAGCGCATGCAGGAAGCCCTGGCGCAATTGCTGGGGCAGTCGAAGGCGCTGCTGGAGCCTGGCAAGGTGGCCACCTTCGGCTTCTGCTTCGGTGGCTGCTGTGCGTTGGAACTGGCCCGTAGCGGCGCCGACCTGCGTGCGGCCGTGTCGTTCCACGGCACCCTGGACACGCCGGACCCTGAAGATGCCAAGCACATCAAGGGCTCGGTGCTGGTGTTGCACGGTGCCTCCGACCCATTGGTGCCTAAGGAGCAGTTGCCGGCATTCGAGGACGAGATGAACGCGGCCAAGGTGGACTGGCAGTTGCTCAGTTATGGCGGCGCGGTGCACTCGTTTACCGACCCGAATGCCAATGTGCCGGGCAAGATGCAGTATAATCGGCGCACTTCCGAGCGAGCGTTTCGTTCGATGCATAATCTGCTGAGTGAAGTATTCCAGCGCTGAGATTGCAGGGGGCTGCTTTGCAGCCCTTCGCGGGTAAACCCGCGCCTACACGACGGCCTGCGCCCAATCACCGACCTGTGTCCACCCCCGATCAGGTGTAGGAGCGGGTTTACCCGCGAAGGGCCGCAAAGCGGCCCCGATCACCGAGGCAACTCGATCCTCGAATGTTCCCCCGGCACCTCCGGCCAATCCCCCGCAGCCCACCTGGCCCGGGCCCGCTCGATCAGCTCCGGGTCGCTGGCGACGAAGTTCCAGTTCATCCGACGCGGCCCATCCAGCGGTGCGCCGCCAATCAGTACCAGTTGGCATTCACCCTCGGCATACAATGTCACCTCTTCGCCCTGCGGCAACACCACCAGGGTGCACGGCTCCACGTCTTCATCGTTCATCATCAACTCACCATCGAGCACGTACAGCGCCCGCTGCACATGCTCGGTCGGTACCAGCAAGGTGGTCGCCGGTTGCATCCGGACATGCGCATAAAGGGTAGGGGACAGCACCGGCACCGGTGACGCCAGGCAGAACCCGCTGCCCGCAATCATGCAGATACGTACACCCAGGCTGTCACTGACGGGCAGGCTCTCGGCGGGGTGATGGCTGTAACTTGCCGGGCCTTGCTCAAACGCGCGTGGCGACGCCAGCCATACCTGCAGCCCATGCAGGCGCGAACCATGGGCCAGAGCATCTTCCGGGGTGCGCTCGACATGGGCGACGCCGCTGCCTGCGGTCATCCAGCTGACATCACCTGGCAGCACCCGCTGCGCCGAGCCGAGGCTGTCCTTGTGCAGGATTGCGCCTTCGAACAGGTAGGTCAGGGTAGACAGGCCGATATGCGGGTGCTGGCGGATGTCCATGCCATGCCCCGGGGCATAGTCTGTTTCGAGCATGTGGTCGAAGAACACGAACGGGCCGACGCTGCGGCACTGGGCTGATGGCAGCGGGCGCAGGATCGGCTGGCCCTCGACCGTCTCGGCTCGGGGGTGGATGACCAGTGGGCTGCTCATGGGGAAGGCTCCAGGCACGGTGGAAGTGCCTCAAGCATAGCGGTTTGCCCGCCGTGGCTGAACCGTCTTGGCGGCCGCCTGGTCTACTGGGTTCGTACTTGCATGAGGAAGATGACCATGACCGCCAGAGCGCTGGCTTGTGTGCTGTTGTTCGGCTGGCTGTGCCAGGCGGCCCAGGCGCGCGAGTACCGCTACAGTGATGCCCACTTGCACTACGTGGACTTCTTCCAGGAAAGTGAAGGCATGCCGGCGCTGATCAAGGCCATGGATGCCGCAGGGGTTGAGCAGTCGATGATTTCAGGCATACCCGTGGCCAAGAAATGGCACGAAGACGAGCCCAAGCGCCCGCGCTACTACGCCGGTGATGACGCCGACGCCTATTGGTACAGCGCCACCGACACTTACGTGGCGGCGGCGCTGCAGCAATTGCCAAGTGAGCAGCGCAAGCGGTTCCACCCGTTCCTCAGTGGTTTCAACCCGGTGGACAAGAATGCTGTCAGCCATATCGAGCGCATGCTCGATATGTACCCGGGGCTGTGGCAGGGCATCGGCGAGGTGTTCACCCGACATGATGACCTGACAGCGCTGACCAGTGGCGACACGCCACGTGCCAATAATGAAGCCATGACGCGTATCTACCACCTGGCGGCCGAGCGCGACCTGCCCGTGCTGCTGCATTCCAACATCACCTCCAAGCGCGAGCGCAACCCGCTGTACCTGGCGGAGATCGAAGAGCCGCTGCGCAACCATCCGCACACGCGATTCATCTGGGCGCATGCGGGCAGCAGCATGGAGATACACCGCCACCAGACGCAGATGGACTTTCTACTGCCGGTGCTGACGCGATTGCTGGAGGACTACCCGAACCTGTATGTCGATTTGTCGTGGAGTGTGCTGCAGCCGTATTTGCTGGATGAGCAGGGCGTGCCGCGCAAGGCATGGTTGGCGCTGGTCGAGAAGTACCCGGAGCGGTTCATGCTGGGGTCGGATGTGGTGGGGCGGTTCGGCAGCCTGGGGGAGCAGATGCACGGGTTCAAGCCGTTTCTGGATGCCTTGCCGGAGGCGGTGGCGCACAAGGTGGCCCGGGAGAATTTTCTGGCGGTGTTGCCCAAGGTACAGCAGTGACCTGTGCGGGCCTCTTCGCGGGTAAACCCGCTCCTACAGGGTGGGCACAGCGCTGAAGGCTTGTGTGGTGGGTTTACCCGCGAAGAGGCCCGCACAGGCAATACAAACAAAAACGCCCCGAACCAGTCGGGGCGTTTTCATTGACAGCAGCAGCGTCTTACTTGCCTTCCCAGCGCTTGAGCACCAGGGTGGCGTTGGTGCCGCCGAAGCCGAAGCTGTTGCTCATGACCGTGTCGATCTTGGCGTTTTCTTCGGTTTTACGCAGGATTGGCAAGTCGGCGACTTCCGGATCCAGCTCGTCGATGTTGGCAGAGCCGGCGATGAAGTTGTTTTCCATCATCAGCAGGCAGTAGATCGCCTCGTGCACGCCGGCAGCGCCCAGCGAGTGACCCGACAGGCTCTTGGTAGAGCTGATCTTCGGCGCCTTGTCGCCGAACACGGCCCGCACGCCCTTGATCTCGGCCACGTCACCGACCGGGGTCGAGGTACCGTGGGTGTTCAGGTAGTCGATCGGGGTGTCGACAGTGGACAGCGCCTGCTGCATGCAGCGGATGGCGCCTTCGCCGCTCGGTGCAACCATGTCGTAGCCGTCGGAAGTCGCACCGTAGCCAACGATTTCGGCGTAGATCTTGGCGCCGCGGGCCAGGGCGTGTTCCAGTTCCTCGACCACGACCATGCCGCCACCGCCAGCGATGACGAAACCATCACGGTCAGCGTCGTAGGCGCGCGAGGCCAGTTCCGGGGTTTCGTTGCGCTTGGTCGACAGGGCGCCCATGGCATCGAACAGGAACGACTGGCTCCAGTGCTCTTCTTCACCACCACCGGCGAAGACGATGTCCTGCTTGCCCCACTGGATCTGCTCCAGTGCGGTACCGATGCAGTGAGCCGAAGTGGCGCAGGCCGACGAGATCGAGTAGTTGATGCCCTTGATCTTGAACGGGGTGGCCAGGCATGCCGACACGGTGCTGCCCATGGTGCGGGTAACGCGGTATGGGCCGACGCGCTTGACGCCTTTCTCACGCAGGGTGTCCAGCGCTTCCATCTGGTTCAGGGTCGAGGCGCCGCCGGAACCGGCCACCAGGCCGGTACGCGGGCTGGAAACCTGCTCTTCGGTCAGGCCGGCGTCCTTGATCGCGTCCTGCATGGCCAGGTAGGCGTAGGCAGCCGCATGGCCGACGAAGCGGTAAACCTTGCGGTCGATCAGTTCTTCGAGGTTGAGGTCGATGGAACCGGAAACCTGGCTACGCAGCCCCATTTCCTTGTATTCCGGGTTGAAACGGATACCCGGACGGCTGTTGCGCAGGTTTTCGGTGACGGTAGCTTTGTCATTGCCCAGGCACGATACGATGCCCAGACCAGTGATAACGACGCGGCGCATGCGAATAACCCTTAGAAATTGTCAGTGGAGGTGAACACGCCGACCCGCAGGCCTTCGGCAGTGTAGATCTCGCGGCCGTCGACGCTGACCGAGCCATCGGCGATGGCCATGTTCAGCTTGCCCTTCAGGACGCGCTTGATGTGAATGTTGTACGTGACTTTCTTGGCTTCAGGCAGTACCTGGCCAAAGAATTTCACCTCGCCCGAACCCAGGGCGCGGCCACGGCCTGGCAGGCCCTGCCAGCCGAGGAAGAAGCCAACCAGCTGCCACATGGCGTCGAGGCCCAGGCAGCCCGGCATGACCGGATCGCCTTCGAAATGGCAGGCGAAGAACCACAGGTCCGGGTTGATATCCAGCTCGGCGACCAACTCACCTTTGCCGTACTTGCCGCCTTCTTCGCTGATATGGGTGATGCGATCGACCATCAGCATGTTCGGCGCGGGCAGTTGCGCATTACCTGGGCCGAACAGCTCACCGCGACTGCAGCGCAGCAGGTCTTCCCGAGTAAAGGCGTGTTGTTTGGTCATGCGAGCTCCTCAATAACCCCCTGCGGCAGGGGATGAATCTTCCCGGCCGGCCCGAAAACCAAGCGCTTCGAGACGGCAGCCTACAGGTAGACTATTGCGTTGTGGTGAAAGTCACAGCGCACCTGGTGAAAGAAGTACAGGTGTGCACTGAAACGTCTATTTTCAGGTCCGATGAAGGTCCTGTCCAGTGTTTAAGACTGCCGCACTTTAGCATTTATCGCCAGTCGCGGTTGTCTGACCGGGTAACCAGCGCTGCAGCACCTGCTGCAATTCGGTACGGCGCAAGGGTTTGCTCAGGTAATCGTCCATACCAGCGGCCATGCAACGTTCGCGGTCGCCCTGCAACGCGTTGGCGGTCAGGGCGATGATCGGTAGCCCGGCGCCGTTGGGCAACTGGCGGATGCGTCGGGTGGCTTCATAGCCGTCCAGGTGCGGCAGGCGGCAATCCATCAGCACGGCAGCAAAGCGCTGCTGGCCGACCCGCTCGACGGCTTCAAGGCCATCTTCTGCCGTGCATACTGCCAGCCCCAGGCTGCGCAGCATGGCTTCCACGACACTGCGGTTGACCGGATTGTCCTCCACCAGCAGTACCTGATCATTGTCCGGCACCGTCGTTTGTGCAGCCGTTGGCGGCGTCAGCGGGATGGGGGCAGGGGTGGCGAGTGCCAGCGGCATCTCCAGGGTAAAGGTCGAACCCAGGCCCTCACGGCTTTCACCGCGTAGCTTGCCGCCCATGCGCTCGGCCAAGGTACGAGCGATCGACAGCCCCAGCCCGGTACCGCCATAACGACGGGAAATCGAGCTGTCGGCCTGCTGGAAGGCGACGAACATCATTTCCAGGCGGTCGCTGTCGATGCCGATGCCGGTGTCGCGCACGCTGCAGGTCAGCCAGATCAGCTGCCGGTCGAGCACCTGCCAGCGTGCGTCGACTTGCACCTGGCCACGTTCGGTGAACTTCAGGGCGTTGCCCACCAGGTTCAGCAGGATCTGGCGGATGCGCGTGGGGTCGCCGTTCACCTGCAACTGCTCGATGCCGGCCGGCAGTTGCAGGTGCAGGCCCAGGCCGCGTTGCTGGGCGCTGTGCTGGAACGACTGGACACTGCTGGTGATCAGCTCGCCCAGGTTGAAGTCGATGTGCTCCAGCTGCAGCGCGGCGCGTTCGATGCGCGAAAAATCGAGGATGTCGTTGATGACCTTCAGCAAGTGCCCGGTGGACTCGCTGGCCACTGCCGTGTAATCGGCCTGTTCATTGCTCAGCGGCGTGGTTTCCAGCAGTTGCAGCATGCCCAGCACGCCATTCATCGGGGTGCGCAACTCATGGCTCATCATCGCCAGGAAATCCGATTTGGCGCGGTTGGCCTGTTCGGCTTCCTCGCGGGCCTGGATCAGTTCGGCAATGGCCTGCTTCTGTTCAGCACTGGCCTGTTCCAGGGCGCTGGCCAGGTTGTTGATGTGGCGGGCCAAGTGGCCCAGCTCGCTGTCGTCGACGACCGGCAAGGGGGTGTTGTACTTGCCTTGCTGAATTGCCTTGACCGCATGGCCCATGTCGCTGATCGGCTTGGCCAGGCTCAGGGCCAGGCGGCGTGCCAGCAAGAAGGTGAACAGCAGGGCGAACAACGCCAGGATCCCGGCCTTGATCACGATTTCCTGCTGGCGCTGACTGAAGGCGTCATCGGACATGCCGACGATCACGCGGCCCAGGTAGTCGTCACCGATGGCCGGGGTGGTGGCTTTGCCCTGTTGCAGGAAGTCGTTGTCCAGGCGGATTTGCTGCAGGCGAATGGGCGCCTGGAACACTTCGACCCGTTGCGCGCGGTTGGCACTTTCGTCGGACTGCTCGACGTACACCAGGATGTGGTTGCGGCTGTCCTGCACTTCCAGAAAGCGTACGTGCGGGATGCTGAGGGTGGCACGCATCAGCCCTTCAAGCACTTCGTTGTTGCCCGAAATCACCCCATACTCCGACGCCGGTGCCAACTGGTTGGCGATCAGTTGCCCGGTGTGGTTGAGCTCCTGGCGCAGGTCCTGGATGCGTACGAAGGTAAAGAAACTGATCAGGAGCAAGGTCAGTAGCAGGGCGGGGCCGAGACTGATGATCTGCGTGCGGGTATGAATGTCCCAGCTCAAGCGTTTGCTCATGGGGTGGGTTCTCCCTCGGCCAGGGCCTTGACGGCGGCGTTCTGATCGATCGGTTCAAGACCCAGGGCCCGGGCCACCTGCTGGTTGCCACTGACCCCGTAGCGCACTGGGTACAGGCTGCGCGGCCAGCGTGTCGGCGGCTGGTCGAGCAACTGGTCGAGCACCCACAGCCAGTCGTCCTGGTCGCTGTAGGTACTGGCCAGGGCGCCGGCGCGAACGAAGCCGGCGTTCGGGCCGATCAGTGCCATCTGCCGGCCATAACTGCTCAACAGCAGGTTCTTTGCGGTCTTGGAGTTGTACAAGTCAGGGTCGTCCAGGCCCAGTAGCACATCGCTGTTGCCCAGCAGGTGCTGCAGCGGCCGGTTGTCACGCGGGTCGGACCAGTCCTGGGCCACGATCTCCAGGCCTAGCGGCCGTGCAGCATGGCGCAGTTCGTCCAGCAGAAAGCTGCTGTGCTCGCCGTACAGCACGCCAACGCGCCTGGCCTGCGGCAACAAGTAGCGTGCCAGGCGCAGTTGCCGTCCCAACGGTGCGTCGCTCCACAACAGTGTGAGGAACGCGGGGCGCGACTTTCCCAGGCGCTGTTCAGCCTGTACCCGGCTGACCCGCATGACCAGCGCCGGCGGGCCGGCGGTTTCTCCCAGGCGCCATTCCAGTGCTGCGTTGTCGAGCAGGATCAGGCGTTGGTCGGCTTTGAGCTTGCCCGGGCGCGGCAGTTCGGTGGTGGTGCGAAACTGCACATGATCGTGTGGCCGGCGGCTTTCCAGTGCGGCGATGAAGCTGCGTACACCGGGCTGGTCCTCAGCCCCAACCAGCAGGACTTCGCTGGCGGACAAAGGCCCCAACGGCCACAGGCAGAGCAGCAACAGGCGCAGCAGCAGGGCCATCAGAACTTCAGCTCCGCGCTCACGCTCAGGCGGTGACGGCTGTCGTAGCGGTTCTGCAGGGCCGAGGTCGGTTCATCGTCCAGGCGCTGCTGCCACAGCGCCGCCAGCTCCAGGTTGCTGCCATACACCCGAAAACGCTTGGCCAGGCGCAGGTCCAGACGCTCGTAGCGGTACTGGTTGAGGGCATCGTCACCGTAATAGAACAGCGCGCTCGACCAGCCGGCACCCCATTCGCGCATCCACCCGGCCGAGCCGCTGTTGCGGGCGCTAAGGCGACGGTCGTCGGGGTTACTGGCCCAGGCATCGACGTAGGCATAGGTCAGGCGCAGGCGGTCGCGCAGGGTGGGGCGCCAGTCCATTTGCGCCTCGCTGCCGCTGAAACGGGCCTTGTTGGCGTTGCTGGCGATGTACTGGTTGTTCCTCAGCGGCTCGCTGATCATGCCGGTGATCTCGTCGTAGAACAGCTTCACATCCAGGCTCAGGTCGATGTCGCTGAAGTAGCCGTTGTAGCCCAGCTCGCGCGAGCGCATGCGCTCCTGTTCAAGGTCGCCAGGGCCACGGGTCTTGACGAAGTACTCACCGTTTTGCAGGCCGAATGAATTGGGGGTGAGGTTCTTGACCGTGTAACTCCAGTTGACGTTGTTCTCGAACATGTCGGGCGAGCGCACCGCTTCGGAGTACACCGCACGCAGACCGTGGCGTGGGGTGATCAGGTAGTTGACCGCGACGCGCGGGGTCAGCGAACTGCCTGACAGGCGCGAGTCTTCGAACATGGCGCCACCCTGCAATATCCAGTGCTCGTCGGCCCGCCATTCCAACTGGCCGAACAGGCGCCAGGTCTGGTCGTCGATGCTGCCGTTGAAGTAGGTCTGCGAGTCGGCGCGATCATAGCGGTAGTTCATGCCACTGAGCAGACGCAGGCTATCAGTCAGGCTCAGGGTGTCCTGGATTTCCAGGTCATAGCGGGTTTCACGGGTGCTCTGGTCCACATCGCCGCAGACCTGCTCCCGCCCTCCCTGCTCCCATTGCTGCTGCACTTTCTGCAGAAGGCCTTTCAGGGCAGGGTCGTCAGTGGAAAGGGGAGCGCCCGTTGCAATGCCGCGCGCCACTTTTTCGGCGAAGTCGGGGTTCATCTGCCAGAGCTGGGTCAGTTCGGGGCTGAACGACTGCAAGGCATCACAGGCGCGCCACACTTGCTGGCGGTCAAAGTGCTGCGCCGAGCCCTGGATATAGAGGCTGTGCTCGGAACTGAAATCCTTGGTCCAGCGCAGTGAGCCGGCATAGTCCTTGGCATTGACGTCGGCATTATTGCCTGCCTCGTACTTGGCGAATACCGGCTGATAGGTATAAGGCCGCTGATTGCTGCCTTCCTTGGCCGCCAGTTGCCACTCCAGGGTCTGGTCGACCGCCAGGTTGTGGTTGGCGCTGAGGTTGAAGCGGGTCAGGCGGCGGCTGTCGCGGTAGTCCTGGCCGAACTGGTTCTCATCGAAGCCGTCGTCCTGTTGGCCCGACAGCGACAGGCGCATGTCGCCACCGTCCCAACCGAAGCCGTGGCTGGCATAGAAGTCGTTGATGCCGTCCTGGCCGCGCGTCACTTTCAGCCGTGTACCATGGCTGTCGGCGGGGTTGCGGGTGAGGATGTTGACCACTGCCATCAGCGCGTTGGCGCCATAGCTGACGGTGTTCGGGCCGCGGAACACCTCGATGCGCTCGATGTCCTCCATGGCCAAGGGGATGTCGCTCCAGTCCACCGTGGCCAGGCCTGCGCGGTACACCGAACGGCCATCGATCAGTACCTGCATGCGCCGTGCGTCGTTGACGTTGCTGCCGTGGTAGTTGACCGTGGGTTGATTGCCGGCACCGTAGCCGATCATCATGCCCGGTACCAGGCGCAGCAGTTCGGGGATGTCACGGGCACCGCTGGCGCGAATCAATTCGCTGTCGAGTACGGTCATGCTGCCCGGGACAGCGGCGGGGGATTGTTTCAGGCGTGTGGCGGTCAGAACCTGTGGCAGGTCGGGGGTGTCGATGAACAGGTCGTCGGCCGCAGCCTGGCCGCCGAGCAGGGCGGTCAATAACAGCAGGCGCGGGTACGGTGGCGTGCCAGGGAACACGGAGCGGCCTTTGTTTCAGGATTGAAACAGGCATGGTAACTGACCTTGGCGTATTTTCCAGTGATCTGCAGCGGTTTTGCAGCGTGCCTGTCTTGACGCTTTCGTGGGGGCGGAAATCGAGCGCCGCCGGTGCGGCGCATCGCCAGCAAGCTCGCGCCTGCATTTGTTGCAACGTGGCCATGACAGTGTGATCTGCGTTGCTGACCTTGGCGCATGGCAGGCGAGCCGTATAATGGCGGGGTCGCCACTTAACTTTTGGCTTTAATGGATTGGATATGACTGAACAGCAACCTGTTGCGGTTCTGGGCGGCGGTAGCTTCGGCACCGCCGTGGCGAACCTGCTGGCGGAAAACGGTGTGCCGGTGCGTCAATGGATGCGCGACCCGGCGCAGGCCGAGGCCATGCGTGTGAATCGCGAGAATCCGCGCTACCTCAAGGGTATCCGCCTGCACGATGGGGTTGAGCCGGTCAACGACTTGCTGGCCACCCTGCAGGCCAGCGAGCTGATCTTCGTTGCCCTGCCATCGAGTGCCTTGCGCAGCGTGCTGGCACCGCATGCCGAGCTGCTGCGCGGCAAAGGCCTGGTCAGCCTGACCAAGGGCATCGAAGCGCAAAGCTTCAAGCTGATGAGCCAGATCCTCGAAGAAATCGCCCCCGAGGCGCGCATCGGCGTTTTGTCAGGGCCCAACCTGGCGCGCGAAATCGCCGAACATGCACTGACTGCCACAGTGGTGGCCAGTGAGCACGAAGATCTGTGCCAGCAGGTACAGGCCGTGCTGCACGGGCGCACCTTCCGCGTCTACGCCAGTGCCGACCGTTTCGGCGTCGAACTGGGCGGTGCATTGAAGAACGTCTACGCGATCATCGCCGGCATGGCTGTGGCCTTGGGGATGGGCGAGAACACCAAGAGCATGCTGATTACCCGGGCCTTGGCCGAGATGACCCGTTTCGCCGTCAGCCAGGGCGCCAACCCCATGACCTTCCTCGGCCTGGCCGGTGTCGGTGACCTGATCGTCACCTGCTCCTCGCCCAAGAGCCGCAACTATCAGGTTGGCTACGCACTGGGGCAGGGTCAAAGCCTGGAAGAGGCAGTCAACCGCCTGGGCGAAGTGGCCGAGGGGGTCAACACGCTCAAGGTGCTCAAGACCAAGGCCCAGCAAGTGCAGGTGTACATGCCGCTGGTGGCCGGCCTGCATGCCATCCTGTTCGAAGGCCGCACGCTGAACCAGGTGATCGAGCACCTGATGCGCGCCGAGCCCAAGACCGATGTCGATTTCATTTCCATCAGCGGTTTCAACTGAGCCCTTGGCGGCTCTGACACGAGCAAGGAGCAACACATGAACGATACGCCCGAACGCGCCCAGCGCGAGTCGATCATCCTGCGGGTGCTGTGGATGCTGGTGTTCCTGGTGGTCTGGCAACTGGCCGAGTTGCTGTTGGGTGGCCTGGTGCTGGTACAGCTGATCTACCGACTGGTGTATGGCGCGCCCAGCGCCAGCCTGATGAACTTCGGCGACAGCCTGAGCCAGTACCTGGCACAGATTGGTCGCTTCGGCAGTTTCCACAGCGACCAGAAGCCATGGCCGTTCGCAGACTGGCCGGCCCCGCGTGCGCCGGAAGGTGAAGCCGCGCACGCCGTGGCACCGGCCGCGCATCCGGTGCGTGACGAGGAACCCAAGCTGTGAAGCTGTGGGTGCTGCGCCACGGTGAAGCTGAGCCGCGGGCCAAGACAGATGCCGAGCGCCGGTTGACGGCCCATGGTCGCGAGCAGGTGCTGCACAGTGCGGCTTACCTGATCGGGCAGCCATTGCAGGCGATTGTCGCCAGCCCTTACGTACGCGCCCAGCAGACCGCCGCGCTGGTGCATGACACCCTGGGTTTCGCCGAACCGGTGCGCACCGTGCCCTGGCTGACGCCCGAGGGTGATGTACAGCAGGTCATCGGCGAAATCGAGCGCCTGGGGCTTGAGCATGTGCTGCTGGTCAGCCACCAGCCGCTGGTAGGTACCTTGGTCGGTGCACTGGAGCACGGCCACAGGCAACAGCCGGCAGCCATGAGCACTGCCAGCCTGGCAGAACTGGAAGGGGAGTGGCCGCTGGCCGGGCTGATGACGCTTCGGGCCATCCACTCACCCGCGTGAACTTCCCATGGCTTGTGCAGGCCACTGTTTCGCTCGCATTCTGAATGCTGGCATGGGTAAAGAGCGATAAGGCAACTGGCATTTTTGTCAGTTGTCGCACTTCACCACCGCTTGCTAGCGTTGCCACATGGCAAATATCAGGGAACGGCGAATGAGGGGTGAAATGCTGGAGCTGTTGAGTTCCCTGGACCTGCAACCCACCCTGGAACAGGTTGACCAAGGTACCTCGCTGGATTTCGCCCAATACAGCCTGCTGCGTGAATCGGCCGATGCCAAGCTTTACCACCTGATGCGCAAGGTGACCGACAACCCCGGGCTGGACCCTGCTGCGAGGCAACAATGCGAACAGGACCTGCGGACGCTGCAGGATGCCTGCCTGCGGGTTTCGCACTTGCTGCAAACCAGTTGTCTGGCCTTGCGCCGCCTGCAACTGGACTACCAGGACCAGCGTCTGGCCCGCGAGGCGCTGGAGAGCCAAGTGGCCTACATGCAGGCCTGCCTGCGTCGGTCGCTGAGCAGTTTCGACCGCTCGGCATGACCTGATCCCCCTCGCCGATGACCTTTATGGACATTGCCGAACCGCCCCGCGATGCAGACAATGGGCCATCATTCCGGTCCGGATCAGGCGCCATGTCGCAGCAGATCTTCTTCGCCCATGCCAACGGTTTCCCATCGGCCACCTACGGCAAGCTGTTTGCCGCGCTGGCGCCGGACTATCAGGTGCAGCACCTGGCCCAGCATGCGCATGACCCGCGCTTTCCCGTGGACGAAAACTGGCAAAGCCTGGTCGATGAATTGTTGCATCACCTGGCGCAGCAGGACCAGCCGGTCTGGGGCGTCGGCCATTCGCTGGGTGGCGTGTTGCACCTGCACGCGGCATTGCGCTGCCCCGAGTACTACCGGGGGCTGGTGATGCTCGACTCCCCGGTGCTCACCCGCGCTGATCAATGGCTGCTGCGCACAGCCAAGCGCTTTGGTTTCATCGACCGCATCACACCGGCCGGGCGCACCCTGGGGCGTCGCGAAACGTTCAATGACCGCGACAGCGCCCGGGACTATTTCGCTGGCAAATCACTGTTCCGCCATTTCGATCCCGATTGCCTCGACGCTTATGTAGAACATGGCCTGCAGGTGGTGGAGCAAGGGCTACAGTTGCGCTTCGACCCTGCTACTGAAATCAGCATCTACCGCAGCATCCCGCACACCAGCCCCGCCCCCGCGCGCCAGTTGCAGGTGCCGCTGGCCATGGTGCGCGGCAACCGGAGCAACGTCATTCGTCGCCACCACACCTTGGCCGTGCGCAGTATGCCCAAAGGTGAATACCACAGTGTACCGGGTGGGCACATGTTCCCGCTGGAGCGCCCGGCCGACACTGCCAGCCTGATCAAGGGCCTGTTCGACCGCTGGAGCCAGGCATGAGCGCACACGTTGAGGAAATTCGTCTGAGCCTGGGCCATATCGAACTGGCTGCACACCTGTTCGGCCCCGAAGACGGGCTGCCGGTGATTGCCCTGCATGGCTGGCTGGACAATGCCAACAGCTTTGCCCGCCTGGCACCGCAACTGAAAGGTCTGCGCCTCGTCGCCCTGGACCTGGCCGGCCATGGTTATTCGGAGCACCGCCCGCTTGGCGCCGGTTATGCCCTGGCCGACTATGCCCATGACGTGCTGCGCGTGGCCGAGCAACTGGGTTGGCCGCGTTTCGCCCTGCTGGGGCATTCGCTGGGCGCGATCATTTCGGTGCAACTGGCCGGTGCATTGCCCGATCGGGTCAGTCACCTGGCGCTAATCGACGGCGTGATCCCGCCGACTGGCGCCGAGCAGGACGCAGGTGAGCGCTTAGGGATGGCACTGCAAGCCCAGTTGCGGCTGGATGGCAAGCGCAAGTCGGTGTATGCGACATTGGAAGCAGGGGTGCAAGCCCGGATGAAAGGCATGGTCGCGGTCAGCCGTGAAGCGGCCGAGCTGCTGGCCCAACGTGGCCTGATGCCGGTGCCCGGTGGCTACAGCTGGCGCAGCGACAGCCGGCTGACCCTGCCCTCGCCGGTGCGCCTGAGCGAGGCCCAGGCCATGGCCTATGTGCGGCGGGTGAGTTGCCCGGCGCTCTTGGTGGTGGCCGCCGACGGTATGCTGGCGCGCCACACCGGGTTGCTGGAGCAGCTACCCTTTGAACAGGTGACACTACCCGGCGGCCATCACCTGCACCTGAACGATGCGCAGGGCGCGGCCCTTGTTGCAGACTGTATCAATCGCTTCTTTGGCTTTGCTTGACTTGCACCGGACAAGTGTCGAGGCTTGGCGGGTTGAACAGGGAGACAACCATGCAACTGCCAGACATCCTGGAGCTTCAATTCGGCGCTGAGCGCCGCCTGGTTCGCCAATGAGCGTACCCGTTTCCATTCGCACTGCCTTGGCTGCCTGTCTGGTGCTCGCCACCCCCGTGTCGTGGGCCGGCGTCCTGCCGGTCCCGCAGGACGCCAAGGTGGTCGATCAACGCCCGGCGACGGAACAGGAGCGGGTCTACCCGATGGGCCCGCTACGCAAGATCAGTGGCCGCCTGCGGGTCGATGACAAAGTCGAAAGCCGCGGTCAGGTCAGCTCGGTAACCTACGAATTGCCCGTCGAGCGGACTGCACGCGAGGCCTTCACCAGTGCCCGCGAAGCACTTGTGCGCGACGGTGGCTACCCGTTGTTCTGGTGTCAGGGGCGTGATTGCGGTGAGGCCAGCCTGTGGGCCAATGATGTGTTCGCCAATGCCCGCCTCAACGGAGGCGACGAGCAGCAGGCGTTCATCCTGCTACGCCGCTCGGCAGACGAGGCCGACACCCTGGTCGCGCTGTACAGCGTTACCCGTGGCAACCGCCGTGCCTATCTGCATGTGGAAGAGTTCATCGCAGGCAGCCCGCTGGGCGAGCTGCTGCCAACCGCTGCCACGGTGCTGCGCGAAATGCGTGACACCGGCAAGCTCGACTACCCTGACCTTGCTGCGCCGCAAGACGCCTGGGTAAACCTGCTGGCCCGCAGCCTGAACCTTGACAGCACCTTGCGTGTCAGCCTCAGTGGCGCCCAGGCTGAGGCCTGGCGCGAGGCGCTGGTCAAGGCCGGGGTGCGCAATCGCCGTCTTGAAGTCGGCAGTGCGCCTACAGACGGCCTGCACCTTGAACTGATCCCTTGAACGAGCACCCTCATGGTTAACAATGATCGCCTGCTGGTCCAGATTCTGCTGGTGGCGTTGCTAGGTGCCGGCCTGTGGGTGATGGCACCGTTCATATCGGCATTGTTGTGGGGGGCCATCCTGGCCTTTGCCAGCTGGCCGTTGATGCGCTTCCTTACGCGCCTGCTGGGCGGTCGTGAGACGCTGGCAGCCGGCCTGCTGACCATGGCCTGGATCCTGATCGTGGCACTGCCGCTGGTGTGGCTGGGGTTCAACCTGGCCGATCACATTCGCGACGCTACGGCGTTTGTGCGTGACGTGCAGGTCGACGGCCTGCCCGATGCGCCGGCCTGGTTGGGTGGCATTCCATTCGTTGGCGAGCGTCTGGTCAACGGTTGGCAATCGCTGGACCAGCAAGGCGCAGCCTTGCTTACCTCGATCAAGCCTTACTTTGGGCAGGTGGGCAACTGGTTGCTGGCGCGCAGCGCGCAGATCGGCAGCGGCGTGCTGGAACTGACCCTGAGTCTGGTGTTCGTGTTCTTCTTCTACCGCGACGGGCCACGTTTGGCGGCATTCGTGCTGCGCTTGCTGCACCGGCTGGTGGGCGAACGCGCCGAGTATTACCTGGACCTGGTAGCCGCTACCGTGCAGCGGGTGGTCAACGGGGTGATCGGCACGGCGGCCGCGCAGGCCCTGCTGGCGCTGATCGGCTTCCTGATCGCGGGGGTGCCTGGGGCGATCGTGCTGGGGCTGGTGACCTTCATGCTCAGCCTGATCCCCATGGGGCCGCCACTGGCCTGGATCCCGGCCACCGCTTGGCTGGTGTGGAAGGGCGAATACGGCATGGCGGTGTTCCTGGGCGTCTGGGGCACCTTCGTCATCAGCGGCGTGGACAACGTGCTCAAACCCTACCTGATCAGCCGTGGTGGCAACCTGCCGCTGGTGATCGTGCTGCTGGGCGTGTTCGGCGGCTTGCTTGCCTTCGGCTTCATTGGCCTGTTCATCGGGCCGACCTTGCTGGCGGTAGGCTACAGCCTGCTGCTGGACTGGAGCCGTAACGCGGCGCAGCAGCCGCCACAACAATAAGCCTGTAACGGCCCTTTTGCGGGTTTGCCCGCTTCCACATCTACCACACAGGCCTTGAAGGCTGTGCAGTACCTGTGGGAGCGAGCGAACCCGCGAAGAGGCCGTTACAGGCAAACCACAACGCTGATCTTTACGCATTCTTTATCCCCACCCCCATCCCCCGATCTCGCCCCTTTACGCCCCTCCCTCGGACAATTTCCCCAAAGCGGCCCAAGCCGTAACACGGGGAGAACCACACATGAACATGCTCGACGGGCTGTCACTGCTGCTGGCAGTGGCATTGGCGTTTTATCTGCTGGTGGCGCTGCTGCGCGCCGATCGCAGCTAGGGAGCGGCCATGCACAGTTACGATTTCGCCTTGCTCCTGGCATTCTTTGCCATTGTGCTGCTACCAGCACCCTGGCTCGGGCGGTTCTACTTCAAGGTTATGGAAGGCCAGCGTACCTGGCTGACGCCTGTGCTGGGGCCGGTCGAGCAGGGCTGTTACCGGCTGGCGGGTGTGAACGCCAGCCAGGAGCAGAACTGGCGGCAATACACCCTGGCCCTGCTGGCGTTCAACCTGGTCGGCTTCCTGCTGCTGTTCAGCGTGCTGCTGTTGCAGGGCTACCTGCCACTCAACCCTCAGCACCTGCCTGGCCAGGAATGGTCGCTGGCGTTCAACACCGCCGTCAGTTTCGTTACCAACACCAACTGGCAGGCCTACAGCGGTGAGGCGTCGGTCAGCTACCTGAGCCAGATGCTTGGCCTGACCGTGCAGAACTTTGTCAGCCCTGCCACCGGCCTGGCCGTGCTGGTTGCCCTGTGCCGCGGTATCGCCCGGCGCAGCGCGACGACGCTGGGCAACTTCTGGGTCGACATGACCCGTGCCACCCTCTACGGCCTGCTGCCGCTGTGCTTGCTGCTGGCACTGTTGCTGGTGTGGCAGGGCGTACCGCAGACCTTTGCCGACTACGCCCACGCGCTGACCTTGCAAGGTGCCGACCAGACCATTCCGCTGGGGCCGGCCGCCAGCCAGATCGCCATCAAGCAATTGGGTACCAATGGCGGTGGCTTCTTCGGCGTCAACTCGGCGCACCCGTTCGAAAACCCAACGGCCTGGAGCAACCTGTTCGAGGTGGCATCGATCATCCTCATTCCGGTGGCGTTGGTGTTCACCTTCGGTCACTACGTGAAGGACCTGCGTCAGAGCCGCGCCATCCTCGCCTGCATGCTTGCCCTGTTCCTGATCGGCGGTAGCACGGCGCTGTGGTCCGAGCACCAGCCAAACCCGGCCCTGGAAAGCACGCAGGTGCAGCAGACCGCCCCCCTGGAGGGCAAGGAAAGCCGCTTCGGCACCACCGGTTCGGTGCTGTGGACGGTCACCACCACCGCCGCCTCCAACGGTTCGGTCAACGCCATGCACGACAGCCTGAACCCGCTGACCGGTATGGTGGCGATGGTCAACATGATGGTCGGCGAGGTGATATTCGGCGGCGTCGGCGCGGGCCTCTACGGCATGCTGCTGTTCGTCCTTATCGCGGTGTTCCTGGCCGGGCTGATGATTGGCCGTACCCCGGAATACCTGGGCAAGAAGCTGCAGGCCCGTGAAGTGCAGCTTCTGGTGGCAACCCTGCTGGTGATGCCGGTCGGCGTGCTGGTACTTGGCGCCATCGCCGCCAGCCTGCCCGGCCCGGCCGGGGCGGTCACCAACCCGGGGGCGCATGGTTTCAGCCAGTTGCTGTACGCCTATACCTCGGGCTCGGCCAACAACGGCTCGGCCTTTGCCGGGTTTGGCGCCAACACCGTGTACCACAACCTGATGATCGGCCTGGCCATGCTCATCGGCCGCTTCGGCTACATCCTGCCGATACTGGCGTTGGCCGGCAGCCTGGCGGCGAAAAAAAGCGCGCCGCTGGGGCAGAACAGCTTCCCGACTCACGGCCCGCTGTTCACCGGCTTGCTGCTGGTGACCATCCTGCTGGTCGGTGGCCTGACCTTCCTGCCGACCCTGGCCCTTGGGCCAATCGCCGAACACCTTAGCCTGGGTTTTTGAGGACCGATCATGAACATGCCCATTCCTGAAGTGAATAGCCGGCACAATGCCAAGGACCAGACCCGCTTCGCCGCGCTGTGGCGCCCGGCGCTGGTGCAGGCGTTCGTCAAGCTCGACCCGCGTCAGCTCAAGCGCTCCCCGGTAATGCTGGTGGTGGCCCTGACCGCGGTGCTGACCACCGTGCTGTGTTTTGCCCCCGGCGGCGGCGTGAGCACCGGCGTTGCGGTGCAGATTGCCCTGTGGCTGTGGTTCACCGTGTTGTTCGCCAACTTCGCCGAGGCGTTGGCCGAGGGCCGTGGCAAGGCCCGCGCCGACAGCCTCAAGGCCGGCAGCCAGGGCCTGACCGCCCAGCGTCGTCTGCGTGATGGCAGCTACGAGACGGTAGCTGCCAGCGCGCTGCGCAAGGATGACGTGGTACGCGTGGTCGCCGGCGAAATGATCCCCGGCGACGGCGAGGTGATTGAAGGCATTGCGGCCGTCAACGAGGCCGCCATTACCGGCGAGTCCGCGCCGGTAATACGCGAATCAGGTGGCGACCGCTCGGCGGTGACCGGCAATACGCGGCTGGTCTCCGACTGGCTGCTTGTCCGCATCACCAGCAACCCGGGCGAGTCGACCCTGGACCGCATGATCGCCCTGGTTGAAGGGGCCAAGCGGCAGAAGACCCCGAACGAAATCGCCCTCGACATCCTGCTGATCGGCCTGACCCTGATTTTCCTGATCGTGGTGGTGACCTTGCAGCCGTTCGCCCACTTCGTGGGTGGCAGCCTGCCGCTGATCTTCCTGGCCGCGCTGCTGGTGACGCTGATCCCGACCACCATCGGCGGCCTGCTGTCGGCCATCGGTATCGCCGGCATGGACAGGCTGGTACGGCTGAATGTCATTGCCCGCTCGGGCCGCGCCGTCGAGGCGGCCGGGGACGTGCATACGCTGATGCTCGACAAGACCGGCACCATCACCTTCGGTAACCGCCGCTGCAGCGCACTGCATGCTGCACCGGGCATTACCGCCAAGGAGCTGGGGGGGGGCGCCTTGCTGGCCTCGCTGGCCGACGACACCGCTGAAGGCAAATCGATTGTCGAATACCTGCGCCAGTTGCACGACTTTGTCGACCCGCCTGCCGGGCAGTTCGACGCGGTGGCTTTCAGCGCCGAGACACGCCTGTCGGGCATCGACTTCCAGCAGCACCGGTACCGCAAGGGCGCCGTCGATGCGGTGCTGGCCTTCGTCGGTATGCAACGCCTGGAAATGCCGGCGGCGCTGGCCCGTGAAGTCGAACGCATCGCGCAGAGTGGTGGCACCCCGTTGCTGGTGTGCGTCGACAAGCGCTTGCTGGGTGTGATCCACCTCAAGGACGTGGTCAAACCTGGCATCCGCGAGCGCTTCGCCGAGCTGCGCAAGCTGGGCATCCGCACGGTGATGGTAACCGGCGACAACCCGTTGACTGCGGCCGCCATCGCCGCCGAAGCGGGGGTCGATGACGTGCTGGCCGAGGCCACGCCCGAGAAGAAGCTGGCGCGTATTCGCCAGGAGCAGAATGACGGCCGCCTGGTTGCCATGTGTGGCGACGGTGCCAACGACGCCCCGGCACTGGCCCAGGCTGACGTAGGCATGGCCATGAATGACGGCACTCAGGCTGCGCGGGAGGCCGCCAACATGGTCGACCTGGACAGCGACCCGACCAAGCTGCTGGACGTAGTCCAGGTCGGCAAGGAGCTGCTGGTCACCCGCGGTGCGTTGACAACGTTCTCCATTGCCAACGACGTGGCCAAATACTTCGCCATCCTGCCGGCGCTGTTCGCTGCCATCTACCCGCAACTGGGTGTGCTCAACCTGATGCAACTGGCCAGCCCGCAGAGCGCCATCCTGTCGGCGATCGTGTTCAACGCGCTGATCATCATCGTGCTGATCCCGCTGGCGCTGCGTGGGGTGCGCGTGCAGGCGGCCAGTGCGGCGCACCTGTTGCGGCGCAACCTGCTGATCTACGGGCTGGGTGGCATTGTGGTGCCGTTTGCCGGGATCAAGCTGATCGACCTGCTGCTCAACGCCCTGAACCTGGTCTGAGGAGGCCGCCATGACTGCTTATCTACGCCCGGCATTGAGCCTGGCTTTGTTGATGACCCTGGTGACGGGCGCCCTGTATCCGCTGGCGGTGACCGGTATTGCCCAAGTCGCTTTCCCGAACCAGGCCAACGGTAGCCTGGTACGCGATGCGCAAGGCCAGGTGCGGGGGTCGGCATTGATCGCCCAGGACTTCCAGGGCGATGGCTGGTTCCACTCGCGGCCCTCGGCAGGTGCCTACGCGACCGTGGCCAGCGGCGCCAGCAACCTGTCGCCGAGCAACCCGGCGCTGGCTGAGCGGGTAAAGGGCGATGCGGCCACGTTGTATCAGGCGCAGCAGGGGCCAGTGCCGCAGGCGCTGCTGACCACCTCGGGCAGCGGCCTGGACCCGCACCTGCCACCGGAGGCCTTGGCCTATCAGATCCCGCGGGTGGCGGCGGCACGGCAGCTGCCGGTCGAGCGCTTGCAAGCCTTGCTGGAACAGGCCACCCTCCACCCATTGATCGGCCCGCCGGTGGTCAACGTGCTGGCGTTGAACCAGGCCTTGGAAAAGCTCGCCATTGTCAGGTAATCGAAGCGCTGGCAGGAAGCCTGTAGGAGCGGGTTCACCCGCGAATGCGGTGGTGGTGCCACTGACGTATTCGCGGGTAAACCCGCTCCTACACGTTAAGGGGGCTTTCCCTGAAGTGGCCGGCTGCTGGAAAAAGCAAAGGATGAAACATGAGTGACTCCGCCCGCGCCGATGCGCTGTTGGCCAACCTCCCACGCACCGGCCGGGGCCGGCTGAAGGTGTTCCTCGGCGCTGCCCCCGGCGTCGGCAAGACCTTCGCCATGCTCCAGGCCGCACACGCCCAGCAACGCCAGGGCGTGCAGGTGTTGGCCGGGGTGGTCGAAACCCATGGCCGCGCCGAAACCGAAGCGTTGCTCGGAGGGCTGCATCAGCAGCCCTTGTTGCGTAGCCAGTACCGTGGCGTCACCCTCGAGGAAATGGACCTTGACGGCCTGTTGCGTGCCGCGCCGGCCTTGGCCCTGGTGGACGAACTGGCCCACACGAACGCCCCCGGCAGCCGCCACGCCAAACGCTGGCAGGACGTGCAAGAACTCTTGGCCGCAGGCATCGACGTGTACACCACGGTCAACGTCCAGCACCTGGAAAGCCTCAACGACAAGGTCCGCGACATTACCGGCGTGCAAGTGCGCGAGACCCTGCCGGACTGGGTGCTGCAGGAGGCGTTCGAGCTGGTGCTGATCGACCTGCCTCCGCGAGAGCTGCTCGAACGCCTGCGTGAAGGCAAGGTGTACGTGCCCGAGCAGGCTCGGGCGGCCATTGATGCGTATTTTTCGCAAACCAACCTCACCGCCCTGCGCGAGCTGGCCATGCAGACCGCCGCTGCTCAGGTCGATGCCGACCTGGCCCACGGCTATCGTCAGCGCGGCCAGGAGGCGCCGGCCTTGCGCGGCCGGTTGCTGGTGGGCATAGACGGTGACGACCAGGCCGAACGCCTGGTGCGCCATGCCAGCCGCGTGGCCCAGCGCCGCCACCTGCCCTGGAGCCTGGTGCATGTGGACAACGGCCGCCTGCGTGACGAAACCGCACGGCATCGTTTGCAAGCCGCGCAGCAACTGGCCGAGCGACTGGGCGGGGAGGTGGTGCTGCTGCGGGCTGGGGAAGTGGCCCGCACGCTGATCCAGCATGCTGTCGAGCGGCGGGCCAGCCTGGTGCTGGTCGGGCAATCCCGCAACCGCCTGCATCGGCGTTTGTTCGGCGCGGGTGTGGCGGCGCGGCTGCTGCGCGAAAGCCGTGGCCTGGAAATCAACGTGCTGGACCGCGACGTGCAGCCGCCAGCGCCGCGTTCAGCCGTGCGGCGGGTGTGGGTGTGGCGTCATTACCTGCTGGCGCTGCTGGCCACCGTGATGGCTGCGGGTCTGGCCTGGGCGGTGTCCAGTGTGCTGGCGCTGCCCAATATCTCGCTGGTGTTCCTGGCGGCGGTGTTGCTGGTCGCAGTGCGCAGTAGCCTGGGACCTGCGCTGGCTTGCGCCGCGCTGTCGTTCCTGGCCTATGACTTCCTGTTCATACCGCCCAACTTCTCGTTCACCATTCAGCGCGAAGAAGACGTGCTGACCCTGGTGTTCTTTCTGTTGATGGCTGCGCTCACCGGCAACCTGGCCGCGCGCCAGCGTCGCCAGTTGCAGGCGCTGCGCGAGACCCAGGCGCAGACCAGCCAGTTGCTCGACCTGTCTCGCCGCTTGACGGTAGCCACCGACCGCCAAGCCATATTCAAGGCTGCCGGCCAGCACCTGGACGGCTGGCAGGACACCCAGGTGTGCTTGCTGGAGCGCAACGCCGAAGGCCAGTTGCAAGTGGCCAGCGGGGAAGCCTGCACCTTCAGCGACACCGAACGGGCGGCTGCCGATTGGGCCTGGCAGCACGGGCAGGCCGCCGGCCACGGCAGCGATACCCTGCCTAATGGCCGCTGGTGGTGGTGGCCATTGGCGGTGGACGATCAGCCGCTGGCGCTGCTGGGCGTGCGCCCGCGCAACGGGCAGCCGCTCAGCGACCCACGGCGGCGCCTGCTCACCGCCCTGGGCCAGCCCCTGGCCCAGGCCCTGGCCCGCGCACGCCTGGCCGAACAGCTGGAAGCCGCACGCCTGCACGGCGAAACCGAGCAACTGCGCAGCGCCCTGCTGGCTTCCGTATCCCATGACTTGCGCACGCCGTTGACCGCCATGCGTGGCAGTATCGACAGCCTGCTGGCGTTGGGCGACGCGATCCCGGCCGAAGACCGTCGCGAGCTGCTGGAGGGCACCCGCAACGAGGCCGAACGCCTCGATCGCTACATCCAGAACCTGCTGGACATGACCCGCCTGGGCCATGGCGGCCTCAAGCTGGCCCGCGACTGGGTGGCCCCGGCGGATATCGTCGGCAGTGCGCTTAACCGCCTGCGGGTGGTGCTGGCGCCGCTGCGTGTGCACACGGACGTGCCGGCCGAGCTGCCATTGCTGTTCGTGCATGCGGCGTTGATCGAGCAGGCACTGGTCAACGTGCTGGAAAACGCCGCACGCTTTTCGCCGGTCAATGGTCGGCTTGAGCTGCAGGTGGCCGTGCATGACGACCAGCTGCGCTTGACCGTCAGCGACCAGGGCCCCGGCATTCCCGTAGCCGACCGCGAGAAAATCTTCGACATGTTCTACACCGCCGCCCGTGGCGATCGCGGCGGGCAGGGTACCGGGCTGGGCCTGGCTATCTGCCAGGGCATGATCGGTGCCCATGGCGGGCAGATTCTGGTGGGCGAAGGCATTGATGGCCAAGGCACCAGCATCACTCTATGCTTGCCGCTGCCTCCTCAACCTGAAGCCGAAAGCGAAACCCCATGAGCCACTCCGCCACCCTGTTGGTCATCGACGATGAACCGCAGATCCGCAAGTTCCTGCGTATCAGCCTGGCCTCGCAAGGCTACAAGGTGCTGGAGGCCGCCACCGGTGCCGAAGGGTTGGCCCAGGCGGCACTGGGCAAGCCGGACCTGGTGGTGCTCGACCTGGGGCTGCCGGACATGGACGGCCAGCAGGTACTGCGTGAGTTGCGCGAATGGAGTGCAGTGCCGGTGATGGTGTTGTCGGTGCGTGCCAGTGAAGTGCAGAAGGTCGATGCGCTGGATGGTGGCGCCAATGACTATGTGACCAAGCCGTTTGGTATCCAGGAGTTTCTCGCGCGCGTGCGGGCGTTGCTGCGCCAGGTGCCACAAGCCGGCGGCTCGGAAGTGGCGGCCAGCTTTGGGCCGCTGACGGTGGATTTTGCCTTCCGCCGGGTGACGCTCGACGGCGTGGAGGTGGCATTGACACGCAAGGAGTATGCTTTGCTGGCGCTATTGGCCGGGCACCCTGGGCGGGTGATTACCCAGCAGCAGTTGCTCAAGGATATCTGGGGGCCGACCCATGCGGAGGATACCCACTACCTGCGCATCGTGGTCGGGCATCTGCGACAGAAGCTGGGCGATGACCCCACGGCGCCGCGGTTCATCATTACCGAGGCGGGGGTTGGCTACAGGTTAGTAGCGCCGACAGCATAACCCTCCCAAAGGCGATCGCCTGCAGGGCCTGGACGTGCGCAAGGGTGTCAGGCCCTGGGGGGCTCCTTCTCGAACAGCTGGCGAATGACTTCCAGGTAGCGTCGCGCGCCCAGGCCCAACGGGCGCGACTTGATCCAGATGATGTCTACCCACAAGCGCAGGCGGCTGGCCATGTTGTCGAAGCGCACCTCGGCCAGCGCGCCCGAGGCAATCAGCGGTTCGACCAATGGCTGCGGCAGGTAGGCCCAGCCCAGCCCGGACTGCACCAGGTCCAGCGTGGCCAGGTAGCTGTCGGTCAGCCAGATGCGCCGGGACAGCACCATGCGTGGGTCCGATCCGGTGGCCTTGCCCGAAGCCACGATGATCTGCCGTTGTTCGGCAAAGGCCTCTTCAGGCAATGGCGTACCGCTGTTCTGCCCGGCCGGATGGCGTGGTGAGGCAACGGCCACCAGCAGTTGGCTGCCGGCTTCGAGGAAGGATTCGCGCTCATCGATGCCGGGCCGTTCGAACACCAATGCCAATTGCACACTGCCGTCATGCAGCAGGCGAATGGCTTCGGTCTGGGTGGCCGAACGTACCTCGACTTCCAGGCTGGGAAATGCCTGGGCGAGGATTTCCAGCGGCTGGCTCCAGCGGCCGGTCTGCAACTCGGGCGCCATGGCGATGGTCAGGCGCTTTTCCAGGCCTTTGTGCAATTGCAGGGCCTGGGCATCCAGCAGGTTGAGTTGGCAGATGACCTGCCTGGCCTGGGGCTCCAGCGCCAGGGCGGCGTTGGTGGGCAAGGCTTTGCGCGTGGCCCGGTCGAACAGGGGCAGGTCCAGTTCCGCTTCCAGTTGGGCGATTGCCATGCTCACGGCTGAAGGCACACGGCCCAGCTTGCGGGCGGCGGCGGAGAACGAGCCGGCATCGAGCACCGCGAGGAAAATCGCCAGGGAGTCGCTGGTAAAGGCCATTGTCAGTAAACCTGATGATGATCATCTTTTATTGCTAAAAATTATGAACATTAATGCACCTGCAGGACAGCCCCCTCAATGGAGAAAAGCGTGCACAGACCAACCGCGTGGCATGTCACCCACTGGAGCTGCGACCCATTCAGCCTCGGTGCCTACAGTGCCTTGCTGCCTGGAGGGTCGCCGTTGCATCGAAGCGCCCTGGGCCAAGTGCTGCATGGGCGCTTGGTCATCGCTGGAGAAGCTTGTAATGCCAGCGCTCCGGCAATGACTCATGGTGCGTGGAATGATGGGCTGCGTGCCGCCGAGGCAGCCGTGAGTGCCGGTGCGAGCAAGGTGATCGTGATCGGTGCGGGGTGTGCAGGCCTGGCTGCCGCTCAACGCTTGCGGGAAAGGGGGGTCGATTGCACGGTGCTGGAGGCGCGTGGGCGAACGGGTGGGCGCACGCACACTGTCGAGTTGGGCGGCGTGAAAGCAGATGAAGGTGCGGCATGGCTTCAGCATTTCGCCGAGAATCCATTGGCCGCTGTTGCACTTCAGCATGGCTTGGTTTGCGTCGAGACCGATTTCAGTTGCCCGCTTGCGGCAGCACGCGGCGGGGCGGTGCCGGATATCGACGCCGCCTGGGATGCCTTGACCAGGCGTCTCGATCGGCAACAACCTTTGTCTGAGGCGATCGATGGCTACATGGCCACACTCGACCCCGCGCTCGCGCGTGCCACGCAGTTCGCCATCGACGCCAACCTTGTACTGGAAGCGTGTTTGCCCGTCGAGCAACTGTCGGTCTGTGCCTTGGATGAAGAGGGGGTCGGGCATGGTGATCGTATGCTGCCAGGCGGCTACAGCGAGCTTGTCGGCTTGCTGTCGAAGCACCTGGATATCCGCCTGAACAGTCCTGTCACCCACATCGACTGGTCGAGCGCGCGCGTCAAGGTAAATGAAGAGGTGTGCGACTTCTGCATTTGCACAGTCCCGGTGGGGGTTCTGAAAACGTTGCACTTTACCCCTGCGTTACCTGAAACACAGCAGGGAGCGCTGGCGCATCTGGGGATGGGCAAGCTGGAGAAAGTGATTCTGCAGTTCGATGAGCGATGGTGGCCGTGCTCACCCTCAGGCTACCTGCGCTGGTACGACGTACCCGCCAGTTGGGGGGAATGGCTGGACCTGACCGATGCTGTCGGCAAGCCCACCATTGCCGGGCTGATTGCCGCCGATGCGATCGAGCGGCAGTTCACCGGGCGCACCGATGAACAGGTGGCCATGGCCGCGTGTGAGGCATTACAGGCGTGGGCCGCAGCCGTCGGGCCCACGCCTTGACACTTACAGGCCTTCGTCCAGCACCCGGTCAATGCTGTCGACAAAGTAGTCCACGCTGGCCCGGCTGGTGCACATCGGTGGCTTGATCTTGAGGATGTTCAGGTAGTCGCCGGTCGGCTGCATGAAGATGCCCAGGTCACGCAGGCGATCGCACAGCATCATGGTTTCTTCGGTGGCTGGCTCCAGGGTGGTGCGGTCGCGCACCAGTTCCAGCCCCAGGTAGAAGCCCGAGCCATGTGCCGCGCCGGCCAGCGGGTGCTTGTCGACCAGCGCCTGCAGGCGTGCCTTGAAGTAGCGCCCGGTGTCACGGGCGTTGTCCCACAGGCCTTCCTCCTGCATGACATCCAACACCGCCATGCCGATGCGGCAACTGACCGGGCTGCCACCGGCCGAGGAGAAGAAGTAGCCCTCGGCCTCCAGCGCCTCGGCGATTTCGCGACGGGTGATGACCACGCCCAGTGGCTGGCCGTTACCCATGCCCTTGGCCATGGTAATGATGTCCGGCACCACGCCCTGTTCCTCGAAGCCCCAGAAGTACTCGCCCAGGCGGCCATAGCCCACCTGCACTTCGTCGGCGATGCACACCCCGCCGCGGGCGCGGACCTTGGCATAGGCTGCGCGCAGGTAGCCTGCGGGCAGCGAGATACCGCCGGCATTGCCGTACACCGGTTCGCAGATGATGCCCGCCAGCTGACGGCCACGGGCGTCGAGGTCAGCCAGCTTGGCGTCGACGTCCTGCAGGTAGTCGGCGGCGCTGTCGGCCCCGCGGAAGCGGCCGCGGAAGGTGTTCGGCGCTTCGACTGGGTGTACCCAGTCCGGGCGGGTTTCCAGGGCTTGCGGGTTGTCGGCGATCGACGTGGAGATGGCATCGGTGGCCACCGACCAGCCGTGGTAGGCCTCCAGCACACTGAGCAGATCGCGCCCGCCACTGTAGGCCCAGGCCAGGCGAATCGCCAGGTCGTTGGCCTCGGTGCCGCTGTTGACCATGAACACCCGGTCGAAACCTTCGGGGGCCAGCTCCAGCAGGCGCTCGGAGAATTCGGTGATTGCTGCGTAATGGAAGCGCGAGTTGGTGTTCAGCAGCGACCACTGCCGCGCCGACTCGGCAACCATGCGTGGATGGCCATGGCCCAGCACCGCGACGTTGTTGAGCATGTCCAGGTAGGAACGGCCCTGCATGTCGATCAGGTAGTTGCGCCAGCCACGTTCAATGTGCGGCGGTTGCGCGTAGTAGTGCTTCTGCGAGCGGGCGAAGCTGGCATCGCGGCGGGCCAGCAGCGCTTGCGGATCGGGTAGCGGCTCGGCATCGCAATCGAAGCCCAGCAGGGCGGCCGGTGACGGGCACAGGGCCAGCCAGGCGGCGGCTTGTGACGGCGTGGCAAAGCGCGGCGGCTGGGTGCCATTGTCCAGGCATACCTGCACGCTGAGGAAGCCGCAGCTGCTGCCCAGGGGCTGGCCTTTCTCCACGGCCTGGCCGTCTGCCGGTGCGTCTTCCAGGCCTTGCAGCCACAAAGCCCAATGCGGGGTGCGCAGGCAGCCCCGGCCGTCGCCGCGGTGCTGCCAGGTGCCGGCTGCCGGCGCTTGCACCGGGCTGCCGTTGGGCACATGCAGCTCGACGAAAAGGGCGCAGGTGGCGGGCTCTTCGGGGCGATCGATATGGGTTTGCGACAGGCGGTACTGCCCGTGCAGGCTGCAGGCCGGGGCGGCTTGCGACGTCAGCAGATGCAGGTCGTAACCGGGTTGCTCCCAGTTGCCGGCCTCGAAGTGTTTGCTCAGGACCCCCAGGTCCACCCGTGTGACAGCCTGCCCGGCCAGCTCGGGGAGCAGGGGGGCGCAGTCGCTCCAGTCCGGCGCCGTGGGTTGCAGGCCTGCAGCCTGCAGAATGGCCACCTCCATCAGGGCGAAAGGCACGGCGGTGGCCGTGTCGAAAATTTCCCATTCGTGGGCAATGTTATCGCGGGTGTACTGGTTGCCCGGGTCGACGGTTAGCTGTTGTTCGCTGCTCAGCACCAGCACGGCAGCGCGGTTCACCACCAGCGGCCACAAGGCGCGCAGTTCGGCCTCGGTCAGCGGGTTGAGCGCCTGGTAGGCCTGCACGGCGGGCAGGATGCGCAGTGGGTCGCCCTCGGCGTGGTGCAACAGCGCAGCGCAGGTCACCGACAGGTCGGCGATACGCCAGGTGCGCAGCAGGTCGCCGAAATCGATCACGCCTTGCAGTTGCCACTGACGCTGGGCATCACGGGCCCACACGGTGTTGTCGTCGGTGATGTCCAGGTGCACGGCCTGACTGGGCAGTTGATCGACCAGCGGCATCAGGCGCTCGTTGGCCTGTCGCGTGGCGTGTTCGATGCGGGCGCGCTGCCCGCTGTCCTGCAGCACCGGTAGCAGGTGATCGATCAGTGCCCCGGCATGCTGCGGGTCCCATTGCAAGGTACGCGCAAGGCCCGGGTGATCGAAATGGGCAAGCGCCTTGTCCAGCTTTGCACAGAGCCCGCCCAGTTCAGCCATCAGGCGCGGCTCCATGTGCTTGAGGCGGGTCAGCGGTTGGCCTTCGATGTAATCGAGCAGGCGCAGGCGCAGTGGTTGCGCGTCGATGTCCAGTTCCAGCAACCCCATGCCGTTGTGGGCTGAGCGCACGGCGGGTACCGGCAAACCTTGATCGCGCAGGAAGGCCAGGGCGGCGTGCTGGGCTTCAAGCTCCAGCTGGGCGTAGCTGCCGTGGCAGGCCTTCAGCACATAGCCACCCTGCGGTGTGACCACGCGAAAGTTCAGGTCTTGCTGGCTGCCCAGTACCGAAAGGTTGCCGGCAAGGCCATAGTGGGCCTGCAGCACGGCGTGTGCCTGGGCTTCGCTCAGCGTTGGGCTGGGCAGGCCGGAGCGCTGGATCAGGGTGGCCAGGGCAGGGGAAGCGGGCTGGTGTTGTGGACTGGACATGGGCTCTACCGTGGGTACTGGGAGTTGACGGCGGAGAATTTATGCCCTATTCGGCTGATGATGGAAGACGATTATTGTCAGAAAAATTGATCACCGCTGCTTGATTCTGTTGGCGTGGTAACGAGCGAGGCTTTTCATAGGCTTGGTTTTACGTGCATGGCTGATCAATCCCGGATGATTGCCTTGCTGCCAAAGAAAGTCTGCTGGACATACTCAGAGGAGGAACTTGAATGCTGAAAGCAGTTTCACAGTCTCGGGAAGCTTCTGCTGAAGCAGCCTGTCGAGATACTGCTGTACGTTGTGCGGTGGGTTCTTCAGCGATATTCGCTGCCGCTGGGCAGCTTCGAGGACTGTAAAGTACTTTCGCGTCGTATATGGCCGTGAAGGGCGAGTGCTTCATTCGTACCCCATCTTCAATTCCTGAGCTTGGGCTGCTAGCGCATCCATCGCAGTCCGGCTCACCCCATCACGTTTGTCCTTGTAGGCAACCAGGTCGGAGAATTTGACACGACGATGGCGGCCTGTCTTGGTGTGCGGAATCACCGCTTCGTCGAGCAGCTTTACCAAGTGCGGCCGGGAGACGTTAAGCAGGTCTGCTGCTTCCTGGGTAGTTAGTTCGGCGTGGATTGGAACGACTTTGACTGAGTTACCCAGGGCCAGTTCGCTGAGAATCTCGCCGAATAGGCGTAGGGCGAAAGTAGGTACTTCAACAACCTGGCGCTGATTTTCCTCGTTGAGCAGTTCGATCCGTTGGGTATCTGATTTTGTCGAGAGGAACGCTGCCAGCGTGCGGCTTGACTCGACTGCCACGGCAATTTCTTTCTCATCAGGAAGCACATGGCGAGAGAGGTTGGCGGTGGTCATGGGCATCTCCAGGGGGGTATCGATTGCGGGGCTGTGGCAACGATGCAACAGCCTGAGTTCGAGTTATATTCGAAATATTCGAAAATCGCAATAAACGAAACGACCGATCAAAGGATGATTGCTTGGCGAACACGCCCCCTTTCCCTACGAACCCCCAACCTCCAAAAACGCCGCCTCCAGCAACTGCCGGGTATACGGATGCTGCGGCGCATGGAAGATCGCCTGCGCGTCCCCTTGCTCCACCACATGCCCATGCTTGATCACCATCAACTGGTGACTCAACGCCTTCACCACCGCCAGGTCATGGCTGATGAACAGGTAGGTCAGGTTGTACTTTTGCTGCAGATTACGCAGCAATTCCACCACCTGCCGCTGTACGGTGCGGTCCAGTGCGGACGTGGGTTCATCCAGCAGAATCAGTGCTGGCTTCAACACCAGCGCCCGGGCAATGGCAATGCGCTGACGCTGCCCGCCGGAAAACTCATGGGGGTAGCGATGGCGCGTGCGGGGGTCCAGGCCTACTTCCTCCAGGGCCGCGATAATCGCCGCTTCCTGTTCCTGCGCGGTGCCAATGCCGTGGATGCGCAGCCCTTCACCGACAATGTCCGCCACGCACATGCGCGGGCTCAGGCTGCCAAACGGGTCCTGGAACACCACCTGCATTTCCCGCCGCAGGGGGCGCACGGCTTTCTGGTTAAGCCCTTGGAGGTTCTGCCCATGAAAGCGAATGCCGCCCTGGCTGGAAATCAGCCGCAAGATGGCCAGGCCCAATGTGGACTTGCCCGACCCGGATTCGCCAACAATGCCCAGCGTCTGGCCCTGGGGCAAGCTGAAGTTGACCCCGTCCACCGCCTTCACATGGTCGACCGTGCGCTGCAGAAAGCCCTTCTTGATCGGGAACCAGACCTTGAGGTCATCCACCTCCAGCAATGGCGCACCCACCGGGTTGTGTGCCGGCAGCCCACTGGGCTCGGCATTGATCAGCATCTGTGTGTAGTGATGCTGTGGCGAGCTGAACAGCGTGGCGCATTCGGCTTGCTCGACAATTTGCCCACGCTGCATCACGCACACACGATGGGCGATGCGGCGCACCAGGTTCAGGTCATGGCTGATCAGCAGCAGGGCCATACCCATCCGCGCCTGCAATTCCTTGAGCAGCTCGAGGATCTTCAGCTGCACGGTCACATCCAGCGCCGTGGTCGGCTCGTCGGCAATCAGCAGCTCGGGCTCGTTGGCCAGCGCCATGGCAATCATTACCCGCTGGCGCTGGCCGCCCGACAATTCGTGGGGCAGGGCCTTGAGGCGCTTGCGCGGCTCTGGAATGCCGACCATATCCAGCAACTCCAGGGTGCGCGCAGTCGCTTCCTTGCCCGTCAGGCCCTTGTGCAGCAGGAGGATTTCGTTGATCTGCTTCTCGATGCAATGCAGCGGGTTGAGCGAGGTCATCGGCTCCTGGAAGATCATCGCAATGCGGTTGCCGCGAATGCGCTGCAGGGTCTTCTCGCTCTGCTGGAGCAGGTCCTTGCCTTCGTAGCGGATGCTGCCGCTGGGGTGCCTGGCCAGGGGATAGGGCAGCAGGCGCAGGATCGAGTGCGCGGTGACCGATTTGCCCGAGCCACTTTCGCCCACCAGGGCCAGTGTCTCGCCTTTGCGAATATCGAAGCTGACGCCGTCCACCACTCGGTTGACCTGGTCCCCGGTCACGAACTCCACGGCCAGGTCCCGCACTTCGATCAGGTTCTGTTCACTCATGTCACTTCCTCGGGTCGAAGGCGTCGCGGGCGGATTCGCCGATGAACACCAGCAGGCTCAGCATCAGCGCCAGCACGGCAAAGGCGCTGATGCCCAGCCATGGCGCTTGCAGGTTGGACTTGCCCTGCGCCACCAGTTCGCCCAGCGAGGGCGAACCGGCGGGCAGGCCGAAGCCGAGGAAGTCCAGGGCGGTGAGGGTGCCGATGGCGCCGGTGAGGATGAACGGCATGAAGGTCATGGTCGAGATCATGGCGTTGGGCAGGATGTGCCGGTACATGATTGCGCCGTTGCGCATGCCAAGGGCGCGTGCGGCGCGCACGTATTCCAGGTTGCGCCCGCGCAGGAACTCGGCGCGTACCACATCCACCAGGCTCATCCACGAGAACAGCAACATGATGCCCAGCAGCCACCAGAAGTTGGGTTGCACGAAGCTGGCCAGGATGATCAGCAGGTACAGCACAGGCAGGCCTGACCAGATTTCCAGAAAGCGTTGCCCGGCCAGGTCGACCCAGCCACCGTAGAACCCCTGCAGGGCGCCTGCGATGACGCCGATAATGGAGCTGGCCACGGTCAAGGTGAGGGCAAACAGAACCGAAATGCGGAAGCCGTAGATCACCCGCGCCAGCACGTCGCGGCCCTGGTCGTCGGTGCCCAGCCAGTTGTCCGCCGAAGGTGGGGCGGGGGCGGGGACGCGCAGGTCATAGTTGATGCTCTGGTAGCTGAACGGTATGGGTGCCCACAGCACGAAGCTGTCTTTCTTCGCCAGCAGCTCGCGGATGTAGGGGCTCTTGTAGTTGGCTTCCAGCGGGAATTCCCCGCCGAAGGTGGTTTCCGGGTAGCGCTTGAACGCCGGGAAGTACCATTGGCCGTCGTAACGTACGGCGATCGGTTTGTCGTTGGCGATCAGTTCGGCGCCCAGGCTCAGCCCGAACAGAATCAGGAACAGCCACAGCGACCACCAGCCACGGCGGTTGGCCTTGAAGCGCTCGAAGCGCCGGCGGTTGAGGGGGGACAAGGCCATGTCAGTGCTCCCGGCTGGCAAAGTCGATGCGCGGATCGACCAAGGTGTAGGTCAGGTCGCCGATCAGTTTCACCACCAGCCCTAGCAGGGTGAAGATGAACAGGGTGCCGAAGACCACCGGGTAGTCGCGGTTGATGGCCGCTTCGAAACTCATCAGGCCCAGGCCGTCGAGGCTGAAGATCACCTCGATCAGCAAGGAGCCTGTGAAGAAGATGCCGATGAACGCCGAAGGGAAACCGGCGATCACCAGCAGCATGGCGTTGCGGAACACATGACCGTACAGCACCCGTGATCGGCTCAGGCCCTTGGCTTTGGCGGTGACCACGTATTGTTTGTTGATCTCGTCGAGGAAGCTGTTCTTGGTCAGCAGGGTCATGGTGGCGAAGTTGCCGATGACCAGCGCGGTGATCGGCAGCACCAGGTGCCAGAAGTAGTCCAGCACCTTGCCGGTGGTGCTCAGTTCGTCGAAGTTGTTGGAGGTGAGGCCACGCAGGGGGAACCAGTCGAAGTAGCTGCCACCGGCGAACAGCACGATCAGCAGGATGGCGAACAGGAAGGCCGGGATGGCGTAGCCGACGATGATCGCCGAACTGGTCCACACGTCGAAGTGGCTGCCGTGGCGCACCGCCTTGGCGATCCCCAGCGGGATCGACACCAGGTACATGATCAGCGTGCTCCACAGCCCCAGCGAGATCGAAACCGGCATCTTCTCGGCGATCAGGTCGATGACCTTGGCGTCGCGGAAGAAGCTGTCGCCGAAGTCCAGCCGGGCGTAGTTCTTGACCATGATCCACAGGCGCTCGGGCGGCGACTTGTCGAAGCCATACATGCGCTCGATTTCAGCGATCAGGGCCGGGTCCAGGCCCTGGGCGCCGCGGTAGTTGGAGCCGGCCACGGAAACCTCGGCGCCGCCACCTGCAATGCGGCTGGTGGCGCCTTCGAAGCCTTCGAGCTTGGCGATCATTTGCTCGACCGGGCCACCGGGGGCGGCCTGGACGATGATGAAGTTGATGATGAGGATGCCGAACAGGGTCGGAATGATCAGCAGCAGGCGGCGCAGGATGTAGGCCAGCATCTTAATTGGCCTCGTCCGCAGGCGCTTCGCTGACCGCCGGGGTTACACCGGGCTTGATCCACCAGGTGTCGATGCCGATGTCGTACTTGGGCGACACGCTCGGGTGGCCGATGTGGTTCCAGTAGGCCACACGCCAGGTCTTGATGTGCCAGTTGGGTATCACGTAGTAGCCCCACAGCAACACGCGGTCGAGGGCGCGGCAGTGGTCGATCAGGCTCTGGCGCGAGTCGGCGTTGATCAACTGGTCCACCAGTTGGTCGATGGCCGGGTCGCGCAGGCCGATGAAGTTGCGGCTGCCGGGGTTGTCGGCGGCGGCGCTGGACCAGAACTCGCGCTGCTCGTTGCCTGGCGAGTTGGATTGCGGGTAGCCGCCAACGATCATGTCGTAGTCACGCGAGCGCAGGCGGGTGATGTACTGCGAAACGTCGACGCGGCGAATGTTCAGCTCGATACCGAGGTCGGCAAGGTTGCGCTTGAACGGCAGCAGAATGCGTTCGAACTCGGTCTGCGCCAGCAGGAACTCGATGCTTGCCGGCTTGCCTTGGGCGTCGACCATCTTGTCGTCGACGATTTTCCAGCCGGCTTCCTGCAACAGCTTGTAGGCTTGGCGCTGTTGCTCGCGGATCATGCCGCTGCCGTCACTGACCGGGTTGTGGAAGACCTCGGTAAATACTTGCTCGGGCACTTTGCCGCGCAGTGGTTCGAGGATTTTCAGCTCGTTGGGGCTGGGTAGGCCGTGGGCGGCCATTTCCGAGTTGTCGAAGTAGCTGCCGGTACGGGTGTAGGCGCCGTTGAACAGCTGCTTGTTGGTCCACTCGTAGTCCAGCAGCAGGCTCAGGGCCTGGCGCACACGCACATCTTGGAATACCGGGCGGCGGATGTTGAAAATGAAGCCCTGCATACCGGTGGGGTTGCCGTTGGGCAGCTCTTCCTTGATCAGCCGGCCGTCGCGCACGGCGGGCACGTTGTAAGCGGTGGCCCAGTTCTTTGCACTGACTTCCAGGCCATAGTCGAATGCCCCGGCCTTGAGGGCCTCCAGGGCGACGGTGGTGTCGCGGTAGGCGTCGAACGTCATGGCATCGAAGTTGTAGAAGCC
Organism: Pseudomonas sp. NBRC 111139; assembly: GCF_001753955.1. Lineage (NCBI taxonomy): Bacteria > Pseudomonadati > Pseudomonadota > Gammaproteobacteria > Pseudomonadales > Pseudomonadaceae > Pseudomonas > Pseudomonas sp. NBRC 111139. The sequence goes on along the minus strand of NZ_BCBP01000023.1, from coordinate 90,298 downwards.
GCGGTTGATGGGCAGGTCCTTTGCCCAGTAGTCCTTGACCCGCTCGTAGCGCACCGAGCGCCCGGCCTTGACCTCGGCGACCTTGTACGGGCCGCTGCCCAACGGGATTTCCAGGTTGCCGCGGTTGAACTCGCGGTTTTCGTACCAGTGCTTGGGCAGTACCGGCAGCTGGCCGAGAATCAATGGCAGCTCGCGGTTGTTCTTGTGCTTGAACTTGAACAGCACCTTGAGTGGATCTTCGGCGACCACTTCGGCGACGTCGGCGTAGTACTGGCGGTACAGCGGGGCGCCATCCTTGATCAGGGCGTTGAACGTGAACACCACGTCGTCGGCGCGCATCGGATGGCCGTCATGGAAGCGCGCTTCGGGGCGCAGGTAGAAGCGTACCCAGCTGTTGTCCGGGGCCTTTTCGATCTTGCCGGCCACCAGGCCGTATTCGGTGAACGGTTCATCCTGGCTCTGGCGCATCAGGGTGTCATAGATAATACCGATGTTCTCGGCCGCCACGCCTTTGTTGATGAACGGGTTGAGGCTGTCGAACCCGCCGAAGCTGGACTGGCGGAAGGTGCCGCCCTTGGGCGCATCCGGGTTGACGTAGTCGAAGTGCTTGAAGTCGGCGGGGTACTTGGGTGGCTCGTCGTAAAGGGTGAGCGCGTGCTGCGGTGCGGCCAGCGCGGGAAGGCTCAGGCAGGCGAGCAACAGGCTGCCTGCCAGCCGGCGCAGACGGTGCGTTGGCGTCATTGGGCTTTCTCCGAAGTCTTGATCCACCAGCTGTTCAGCCCAAGGGTGTAGGGCGGCGTGGTGACGAAGGCGAACCGGTTGCGGTAGGCCAGGCGATGGTTGTCGAGGTACCAGTTGGGGATCATGTAGTAGTGCCATGAAAGCACGCGGTCCAGGGCGCGGGCAGCGGCGACCTGGTCATCGCGGGTGCGGGCGGCGAGCAGGGTGTCGAGCAGGTGGTCGACCACCGGGTCCTTGACCCCAGCATAGTTCTTGCTGCCCTTTGTCGCGGCCTGGCTGGAATGGAAATACAGCCACTGTTCGAGGCCGGGGCTGAGGGTCTGGTTCAGGGTCATCAGAATCATGTCGAAATCGAACTGGTCCAGGCGTTGTTTGTACTGGGCACGGTCCACGGTGCGCAAGCGCGCATCGATGCCGATGCTGGACAGGTTTTCGACATAAGGTTGCAGGATGCGTTCAAGGTTGGGGTTTACCAACAGCAGCTCCATGCGCAGCTGCTGGCCCTTGCTGTCGACCAGGCGCTGGCCGTTCAGCTTCCACCCGGCTTCAGCGAGCAGGCCCAAGGCCTGGCGCAGGGTCTGACGGCTAATGCCACGGCCATCGGTGTGGCTGACCTTGTACGGTTCGCTGAACAGCTTGGCCGGCAACTGGTCACGGAACGGCGCCAGCAGCAGCCACTCCTTGCCGGTGGGCAGGCCGCTGGCGGCGAACTCGCTGTTGGGGTAGTAGCTGGTCGAGCGGCGGTAGGCGCTGCTGAACAGCGCGCGGTTGGTCCACTCGAAGTCCAGCATCAGCCCCAGCGCCTGGCGTACCCGCGGGTCACTGAATGCGGCCCGGCGGCTGTTCATGAACAGGCCCTGTGTTTGCGTGGGGATGCTGTGCGGGATTTGTGCCTTGATCACTTCACCCCGGCGCACGGCAGGGAAGTTGTATCCGTTGGCCCAGTTTTTTGCCTGGTGCTCGATATAGATGTCGAACTCGCCGGCCTTGAAGGCTTCGAAGGCCACCGTCGCGTCGCGATAGAACTCGTATTCGACCCGATTGAAATTGTACTTGCCACGGTTGACCGCCAGGTCTTTGCCCCAGTAGTTCTTCACCCGTTCAAACACCAGGCGTCGTCCGGGTTGTACCTGGGTGATGCGGTAGGGGCCGCTGCCCAACGGGGGCTCGAAGGTGGTGGCCTTGAAGTCGCGCTTCTGCCAGTAGTGTTTGGGCAGCACCGGCATTTCGCCCAGACGCAGGATCAGCAGCGGGTTGCCGGCGCGTTTGAACACGAAGCGGATGCGTAGCGGGCCGAGGATGTCTACCCGCTGCACTTCCTGCAGGTTGGTGCGGTAGATCGGGTGGCCATCCTTGAGCAGCGTGCGGTACGAGAAGGCCACGTCAGCCGAGGTGATGGGCTGGCCGTCATGCCAGCGGGCTTCGGGGCGCAGGTTGAACACCACCCAGCTGCGGTCCTCGCTGTACTCCACCGAGCGGGCGATCAGGCCGTAGCTGGAGGTTGGCTCGTCACCGGACGGGTCGTACTGGCCCGTGCCGACCATCAGTGGCTCGTTCAGCTCACTGATGCCGTACTGCTGGAAATTGGGCGTGGTAATCGGGCTCGACCCTTTGAAGGTGTAGGGGTTGAGCGTGTCGAAGGTACCAAAAGCCATGGCCCGCAACGTGCCGCCCTTGGGCGCTTGCGGGTTGACCCAGTCGAAGTGGGTGAAGGTGGCCGGGTACTTGAGCGTGCCGAACTGCGCGTATCCGTGGCTTTCGCTCACCATCGCGGCTGCGGGAAAGCTCAAGGCCAGGCTGAGTGACAGCAGGAGGGGACGTATCAAGTCGGCATCCGATCCAGAGGCGTTGGGCTTTGATCGAGTACAGTAACAGCTTGGTGGGGTTGGAAAAAGAGAGGTTTTGAAGGTGCGGGCCCCAAGCCGGGGGCAACAGGTGCCACGGTACCTGTGGGAGCGGCCTTGTGTCGCGAAAGGGCTGCGCAGCAGCCCCGGCAGTTTATGCTGAAAAGTTGAAACACTGGGGCCGCTCCGCGCCCCTATCGCGACACCAGGCCGCTCTCACAAGGCCGCGTGAGGGCCCTGGTTGCGGGATCAATGTCCGAGGTAGACGGTCAGGGTCTGGCCTGGCTTGAGGGCATGGCCGCTGCGTGGGTTCCAGCGCTTGAGGTGCTTCATTTCCACATTGAAGCGCTTGGCCACCAGGTACAGGGAATCGCCCTTGCGGACCTTGTATTGCGTGGAGCGCTTTCCGGAGGCGGCAACCCGGTTGCCGGCGGCGCTCGGTGCACTGCCACCGCGCAGGGCCAGAACCTGGCCAGCACGCAGACTGTTGCCGGACAAACGGTTCCAGCGCTTGATGTCCTTGACCGACACACGGTTGACCTTGGCGATGGCGCTCAGGTTATCGCCACGCTTGACCCGGTAGCTGCGCGCCGTCGGTGCCTTGGCTTCGGCCACGGCCCGGGCAAACGCTGCTTTCGGCGGTTGCAGGCTGACCAGTTGCTCCGGGTTGAGGTTGGACAGGCTGGCACTGAGCAACTGCGCCTTGGCGGTGGGCACCAGCAGCTGTTTCGGGCCATCGACGGTCATGCGTTTCTTGAATGCCGGGTTGAGCTGGATCAGCTCGTCCTCGTCGATGTTGGCAAAGGCCGCGACCCGGGTAAGGTCCAGGCGGTCATTGATCGCCACCGCTTCGAAGTACGGTTCGTTGGCGATCGGGGTGAGATTGACACCATAGGCTTCTGGCGTGGACACCACCTGCGACAATGCCAGCAACTTGGGTACGTAGTCGCGGGTTTCCTGTGGCAGCGGCAGGTTCCAGTAGTCGGTCGGCAGGCCGAGCCTTTCGTTGCGCTCGATGGCTCGGCTGACGGTGCCTTCGCCGGCATTGTAGGCCGCCAGGGCCAACAGCCAGTCGCCGTTGAACATGTCGTGCAGGCGGGTCAGGTAGTCCAGCGCGGCGTTGGTCGACGCGGTGACATCGCGGCGGCCGTCATAGAAGTTGGTCTGGCGCAGGTTGAAGTGGCGACCGGTAGCCGGCATGAACTGCCACATGCCGGCAGCGCTGGCGCGTGAGTAGGCCATGGGGTTGTAGGCACTTTCGATGGCTGGCAGCAGGGCCAGTTCCAGCGGCATGTCGCGTTCTTCAAGGCGCTCGACGATGTAGTGCAGGTAGAGGCTGCCACGTTCCCCGGCGCTTTCGATGAAGGTCGGGTTGCTGGCGAACCACAAGCGCTGCTGTTCGATGCGCGGGTTGACGTCGATGCTGTCCTGCAGGGCGAAGCCCTGGCGCATGCGCTCCCAGACATCCTGCGGCGCCTGCTCGGCCGGCTTGACCAGCAGCGGAGAAGGCTTGTGCTTGATCCGCGCCTGGTAGTTGTGCGCGCGAACGCTATCGGATTCGTCGAGCTGACGGGTGCTCTGGCAGCCCACCAAGGTGGCGGCCAGGGCCAGCGCACTGATTTGGGCCAGGCGCGTCAGGGCGACGGAATGAGAGGTTCTGCGGCTACGGGAAGACATCGGCTGATACAGGTATCCGGGCGAAAAAGTTCGGCGATTCTAGAAACCGCTCCGGGCCTGGTCAACCTTTGACCATCACTTGCGATATATCTTGCGGTTATCAGAAGGTGTCCTTCCAAGACCTCAAGGCAGCAAAAACAGCGACATGCGTGGTGTTTGAATGTCCCTTCCATTCGTCTGCTTTTTGTTTAACTAATGTTTCAGAGGTACGCAGAAAGGGGTTGGTCAGGCGCTCCAGGCCGATCGTTGATGGCAAACTGATGCGATTTTCGGCGCGCAAACGGCTAACGTCCTCGAACCGTTGTTGAACGTGCGGGTTGGTCGGTTCCACCGCCTTGGCGAAACGCAGGTTGCTGAGGGTGTACTCATGGGCGCAGTACACTGCTGTCTGCTCTGGCAGGGCCGCCAGGCGGGCGAGGGCAGGCTGCATCTGTTCGGGTGTACCTTCGAACATGCGCCCGCAACCGGCGGCGAACAGGGTATCGCCACTGAACAGGATGGGCGTTGCTGGCTGGTCGCTGAAGAAGGCGATATGCCCCAGGGTGTGGCCGGGTACCGCCAGCACCTGGAAAGTCACACCCAGCACGTCCACCCTGTCGCCTTCGTCCAGTGCCAGGTCGCGGCCGGGAATGCGTTCGTTGGCGGGGCCACAGACCCGTGCGCCGGTCAATTGCCTGAGCCGCTCCACACCGCCGACATGGTCATTGTGGTGGTGGGTGACGAGGATGTCGCTCAGCACCCATTCGGGGTTGGCAGCCAGCCAGCGCTCCACCGGGCCGGCATCGCCCGGGTCGACCACCGCACAACGGCGTTTGGCAGTATCCTGTAACAACCAGATGTAGTTGTCGGAGAAAGCGGGGAGAGCATCGATCTGTATCATGGTGCGGATCCGATTCGCCTAGCGTGGCACATGAGGGCATCTTAGCCGCGATGGCGCGGTGGGAGAACCTTCGAGGGAGAGCGCAATGACCGACCAAGCTTTTGCACAGGCCGACCCGGACTGGGTCGAGCTGATCAGCCTGGCCCGTGAGTGGTTCAACGGCCCACTTGGGCAACTGATGCTCAAGGAGGAGGACAAACTGCTGGAAGAAGAGCTCGGGCGCTTCTTTGGCGGCTATCTCGTGCATTACGGGCCCTGCGCCGAGCCACCGCCCAGAGCCCCCCAGGTGCAGCGTAACGTGCGCCTTGGTGCGCCCTTGCCGGGTGTGGAGATTGTCTGCGAAGAACAGGCCTGGCCGTTGAGCGAGCACGCTGCCGATGTGGTGGTGCTGCAGCATGGCCTGGACTTCTGCCTGTCGCCCCATGGCCTGCTGCGCGAGGCCGCCAGTGCCGTCCGCCCGGGCGGGCACCTGCTGATCGTGGGGATCAACCCCTGGAGCAGCTGGGGCATGCGCCATTTCTTCAGTCACGGTGCTCTGCGCAAGGCGCGCTGCATCTCGCCGTCCCGGGTGGGCGACTGGCTCAACCTGCTGGGCTTCGCGCTGGAGAAACGCCGCTTCGGGTGCTATCGTCCGCCGCTTGCCTCACCTGCCTGGCAGCAACGCCTGGAGGGCTGGGAGCGACTGGCCGGCGGCTGGCAGGGCTCCGGTGGCGGGGTGTACCTGCTGGTGGCGCGCAAGATGGTGGTAGGCCTGCGGCCTTTGCGGCCGGAACGCCGCGAGCCAATGGGCAAGCTGCTGCCGCTGCCACTGGCGAAAGTCAACCGCACCGCAGCCAACCCCGAAACTGACAAGCACTGAATTCAAGAGTGGTACATGAGCGATAGCGTCGAGATGTTTACTGATGGTGCCTGCAAGGGCAACCCTGGCCCGGGTGGCTGGGGCGTGCTGATGATCTACAAGGGCGTCGAGAAGGAACTGTGGGGCGGCGAACGTGAGACCACCAACAACCGCATGGAGCTGATGGCCGCGATCCAGGGCCTGATGTCGCTCAAACGTGAATGCGAGGTGGTGCTGACCACCGACTCGCAGTACGTGATGAAGGGCATCAACGAATGGATGGTCAACTGGAAGAAGCGCGGCTGGAAGACCGCCGCCAAGGAGCCGGTGAAGAACGCTGACTTGTGGCAGCAGCTCGATGAGCAGGTCAACCGCCACAAGGTGACCTGGAAGTGGGTACGCGGCCATATCGGCCACCCCGGCAACGAACGCGCCGACCAGCTGGCCAACCGTGGGGTCGATGAGGTGCGCGCCCAGCGTTGAGCTGGGGTACAATCGCGACCTTTGTAACGGATGCAAGTTGGAGCGCCCGCGTGGAGCAGCAGCAAGATAAACGGTTCGTCATTCTCGATACCGAAACCACGGGTATGCCGCTTGGCGAAGGCCACCGGATCATCGAGATCGGCTGTGTCGAGGTCATCGGCCGGCGCCTGACCGGGCGGCACTTCCACGTCTACCTGCAGCCCGACCGCGAGAGTGACGAGGGCGCGATCAACGTTCACGGCATCACGGATGCCTTCCTGGTCGGCAAGCCCCGCTTTGGCGATGTCGCCGAGGAGTTCTTCCAGTTCATCCAGGGTGCCACGCTGGTCATCCACAACGCGGCGTTCGACGTTGGTTTCATCAACAACGAATTCGCCTTGCTGGGCCAGCAGGACCGTGCTGACATTTCGCAGCACTGCACCATTCTGGACACCCTGTTGCTGGCACGTTCGCGCCACCCGGGGCAGCGCAACAGCCTGGATGCGCTGTGCAAACGCTACGACATCGACAACTCGGGCCGTGAGTTGCACGGCGCACTGCTCGACTCGGAACTGCTGGCCGACGTTTACCTGGCAATGACCGGTGGCCAGACCAGCCTGTCGTTGGCTGGGAATGGCGCAGATGCCGAAGAGGACGGGCAGGGCGCTGGCGGCAGCGAGATCCGCCGGATTGTCGGGCGTGCGCCAGGGCGGGTGATCATGGCCAGCGCTGAAGAGCTGGAGGCGCATGCCGAGCGGCTGGCGGCCATTGCCAAGTCGGCGGGTGGGCCTTCGCTGTGGCAGGCCCTGACTGAGACGCCAGCCGGCTGATCTTTCGCCCTGCAACATGAAGTGGAGATCGTTGTAGGCGCGGGTTTACCTGCCGAATACGGTGGCGGCTGCGGCGGTGAATGGCGGGGGCAGATTGGCCAGCAGGCCCGGCCCTTTCGCGGGTAAACCCGCTCCTACGACGCCTGTGTCCAATCACCGACCGGTGCCCAGCAGGAGCGGGTTTACCCGCGAAAGGTCCAGTACAGGCAATACAAGGCTCAACTACCCTGAAATGGACGCCACGTCCTTCGGAGGTAGCCACCTGATGTACAAGGACCTCAAGTTCCCGATCCTCATCGTCCACCGCGCCATCAAGGCCGACAGTGTTGCCGGCGAGCGCGTGCGGGGCATCGCCGAGGAATTGCGCCAGGATGGCTTTGCCATTCTCGCCGCCGCTGACCACGCCGAAGCGCGCCTGGTCGCCGCCACCCACCACGGCCTGGCCTGCATGCTCATCGCGGCCGAAGGCGCTGGCGAGAATACCCATTTACTGCAGAACATGGCCGAGCTGATTGGCCTGGCCCGCCTGCGTGCACCCAACCTGCCGATCTTCGCCCTGGGCGAGCAGGTGACCCTGGAAAATGCCCCCGCCGAAGCCATGAGCGAGCTCAACCAGCTGCGTGGCATCCTTTACCTGTTCGAAGACACCGTGCCGTTTCTCGCCCGCCAGGTGGCGCGTGCTGCACACACCTACCTCGACGGCCTGCTGCCGCCGTTCTTCAAGGCGCTGGTGCAGCACACCGCGCAGTCCAACTACTCCTGGCACACCCCGGGCCATGGTGGCGGTGTGGCCTATCATAAAAGCCCGGTAGGCCAAGCCTTTCACCAGTTCTTCGGGGAAAACACCCTGCGCTCGGACCTGTCCGTTTCCGTGCCGGAGCTGGGTTCGCTGCTCGACCACACAGGCCCGCTGGCCGAAGCCGAGGCCAGGGCGGCGCGCAACTTCGGCGCCGACCACACCTTCTTCGTCATCAATGGTACCTCCACGGCCAACAAGATCGTCTGGCACGCCATGGTCGGTCGTGACGACCTGGTGCTGGTGGACCGCAACTGCCACAAGTCGGTGGTGCACGCGATCATCATGACGGGTGCCATCCCGCTGTACCTGTGCCCGGAGCGCAACGAACTGGGCATCATCGGCCCGATCCCGCTCAGCGAGTTCAGCCCCGAGGCGATCGCCGCGAAGATTCAGGCCAACCCCCTTGCCCGTGATCGTGGGCAGCGTATCAAGCTGGCGGTAGTGACCAACTCCACCTACGACGGGCTGTGTTACCACGCCGGGCTGATCAAGCAGGCCCTGGGTGCCAGTGTCGAGGTGCTGCACTTCGACGAGGCCTGGTTTGCCTATGCCGCGTTCCACGACTTTTTCACCGGGCGCTACGCCATGGGCACCGCCTGCGCGGCAGACAGCCCGTTGGTGTTCAGTACCCATTCCACCCACAAGCTGCTCGCGGCGTTCAGCCAGGCTTCGATGATTCATGTGCAGGACGGGGCCAGGCGGCAGCTGGACCGGGACCGTTTCAACGAAGCGTTCATGATGCACATCTCTACCTCGCCGCAGTACAGCATTCTCGCCTCGCTGGATGTGGCTTCGGCCATGATGGAAGGGCCGGCCGGGCGCTCGCTGCTGCAGGAGATGTTCGACGAGGCGTTGAGTTTTCGTCGTGCCCTGGCCAACCTGCGTGAGCACATTGCCGCAGAGGACTGGTGGTTCAGCATCTGGCAGCCGCCAAGTGCCGAGGGCATCCCCCGTCTGGCCGCGCAGGACTGGTTGTTGCAGCCGGGGGCGCAATGGCATGGTTTTGGTGAAGTGGCGGCCGACTATGTGCTGCTCGACCCGCTGAAAGTGACTTTGGTGATGCCGGGCCTGAGCGCTGATGGTGTACTGGGCGCGCACGGCATCCCGGCGGCAGTAGTCAGCAAGTTTCTCTGGGAGCGCGGGCTGGTGGTGGAAAAAACCGGCCTGTACAGCTTTCTGGTGCTGTTTTCCATGGGCATCACCAAGGGCAAGTGGAGCACCTTGCTCACCGAACTGCTGGAGTTCAAGCGCCACTATGACGGCAACACCCCGCTCAGCAATTGCCTGCCAAGTGTGGGGGCTGCCGACGCCCTCCGCTACCAGGGCATGGGCCTGCGCGACCTGTGCGACCAGTTACATGACTGCTACCGCGTCAATGCCACGGCCAAGCAGCTGAAGCGGCTGTTCACTCGTTTGCCGGAGGTGGCCGTAAGCCCGGCCCAGGCCTATGACAAGATGGTGCGTGGCGAGGTGGAGGCGGTACCGATCGAGGCGCTGCTGGGGCGTGTGGCGGCAGTGATGCTGGTGCCGTACCCGCCTGGCATTCCGTTGATCATGCCGGGTGAGCGGTTCACCGAGGCGACCCGCTCGATCCTGGACTACTTGGCATTCGCCCGAGCATTCAACCAGGGCTTTCCCGGGTTTGTCGCCGATGTGCACGGCCTGCAGCACGAAGGGGGCCGCTACACGGTGGATTGCATCACGGAATGCGCGTGATCTCGACGCCGGAGCGTGCCAGTTCGAAACGGTTATCACCCAGGTGGTTGACCTTGTCGCCGATGGCCAGGCGGTAGGTGGTGATGGGGGCGCCCAGCGTGCTGCCGTCGAGTTGCAGGGTGGATTCCTGAAACTCGTGCACGGGGTAGATGCGGCCTTCGGCGTCACGGGCGTGGAATTGGCCGACCATTACTGCTGCCATTTGGGTGGAAACCTCTGAATTACGTAGGAAATGTATGAAGGCATAGACCGTGAAACAGACGCGGAAGTTTTCGCCCTGCGGAAAAAAAACTTAGGCACTGGAGAACGGTCATCTATAACTACAACGTCTATTTAACCCGCAAAGGTTGGAATTGCCATGAGCCAGGTGTATTCGGTAGCAGTCGTCGTGGGCAGCTTGCGCAAGGAGTCCTACAACCGCAAGGTCGCCCGCGCACTTTCGGAGCTGGCGCCGTCCAGCCTTGCGCTGAAGATCGTCGAGATTGGCGACCTGCCGCTGTACAACGAAGATATCGAAGCCGAGGCACCGCCGGAAACCTGGAAGCGTTTTCGCGATGAAATCCGCCACAGTGATGCGGTGTTGTTCGTCACCCCGGAATACAACCGCTCGGTGCCAGGCTGCCTGAAAAATGCCATCGATGTGGGTTCGCGTCCTTACGGGCAAAGTGCCTGGAGCGGCAAGCCGACGGCGGTGGTGAGTGTGTCGCCGGGGGCGATTGGTGGCTTTGGCGCCAACCATGCGGTGCGCCAGTCGCTGGTGTTTCTCGACATGCCCTGCATGCAGATGCCCGAGGCTTACCTTGGCGGTGCGGCGAGCTTGTTCGAGGATTCGGGCAAGCTCAACGACAAGACGCGACCGTTCTTGCAGGCGTTTGTCGACAGGTTTGCTTCATGGGTGAAGTTGAACAGGGCGGTCTGAGCCCCGAATGATGCTGTGCAGCGCCCCCGTGTAGGCGCGGGTTTACCCGCGAATGCGGCATTGAATTTGCCGACGCATTCGCAGGTAAATCCGCGCCTACCCGTCAGCGGAAGCTGTAGGAAACCCCGGCATATACGCCAAATCCTTCGCCCGGTGTCGAACGGGCATTGTCCTTGCCAGCGTCGTTGTAGGCCGGCGTCACGGTCGCTGCATAGCGCTGGTTGGTCAGGTTGCGCAGGTCCAGCCAGGTCTGCCAGTCCTGTTTCGGTGAGTCCCAGCCAACGCGTGCGCCGAGCAAGGCATATTCATCGGCGTGGTAGCTATTGGCGTAGTCCACCTGCACCTTCGAAGCCATTTGTGTGTTGACCCCGGCATAGAAGCCGCTCGGCCAGTCATAGCGCAGCTCGGCCTGGTAGTAGTGCATGGGGATGCCGGGCAGACGGTTGTCGCCAAACGTGTCGTCATCACGGTAGTGGAAGTCGCTGAAGGTGTAGGCCTGGCGCAAGCTCAGCTTGCCAGTGCCCGCGCGTTCCCACAGGGTGCTGTCGAGGCCGGCTTCCACGCCTTGGTGCACGGTAGCGCTGGCGTTGAATTCCTTGGCCGGGGCGCCTTGCACGATTTCCACCGCCAGCAATTCATGGCGAACCTGCGAGTAGTACCACGCTAGGTCCCAATGCCCCAATGCCGATTCGCCGCGTGTGCCCAATTCCAGTGTGGTGGCGGTCTGGTTTTGCATTTCGATCGGTTGGTTCGCTGTGGGCGCACTCCAGATCAGGGCCCAGGGATGGGGCGGCTCTACCGAGCGGCTCAGGTTGCCGTACACCTGCAAGTCCGGGCGGATGTCGTAGCGCAGCCCCAGGCGGGGTGCATAGTCCCAGTCATGCATGCTCACCTTGCCGCCTTCAGCGGGGTAGGTCACGTCACTTTCGCGGCGTGTGTAGATCATGGCCAGGCCGGTGCTCAGCCACAGGTTGGGGACCAGTTCCAGATCGTTGCCAACATGCAGCACGGTGTCCGAGCCCTGGTAGGTGAAGTCACGGGTGCGCTCGCCGAACACATCGCCATTGCGGGTAAATTGCGAAGCGCCGCTGTTTGGCAGGTGCTTGGTGGTACGCCAACCGACGGTGGTCTTGCTCTCGCGCCCGAACAGTGTGTCGCGGCGGAAATAGTTCAGCGTACCGCTGACATCGGTATAGGCGACCTTCAGGCGCATGGGGCCTTCGCGCAGGTCCATCGGGTAGTCGTGATAGACCAGGCCGGCTTCCAGGCGCGCCTCGTCGTCGAGGTAGAAGGTGGTCTTGTTGCCCACCCAGGTGCTGCCTGGTTGCGGGCGGCTGTCGTCGCGTGCCAGATAGTTGGGGTTGGCCGCGCGTGGGTGGTGCTTGATCTGGTCTTTGGTCAGGCGCCCAGGCAGTTCGTTTTCAGTTTCCCGGTAGCGCAGGTAGAAGCGGGTTTCCAGGTCGGGGTTGAAGCGGTAACCGACATTGGCGGCAATGCCCTTGGCGCTGCCGCTGCTGTGCGCCTGGTAGCCGTCATATTCCGAGTCGGTCAGGGCCACGTAATAGTCGAGATTGCCCAGCACCTGGCCCGAACTGATGTGCCGATGCTGGTAGCCGCGGCTACCGACCTCGTAGCGTACTTGCAGTGCAGGCGCGTCGTAGCCGGTGTGGGTGACGTAGTTGATGGCACCGCCCAAGGCCAGGGAGCCTTGGTCAAAGCCATTGGCGCCACGCAGCACTTCGGCACGGCTCAGCCACAGCGGTTCGAACAATTCGTAAGGCGTGCCGCCCGGGCCGGTCAGCGGCAGGCCGTCGAACATCGTGTAAACGCCGGAACCGTGCGCCCCCGGCGCGCGGTTGAGGCCCGAGCCGCGTATCGACAGCTTGATGCCGTCGTTGCCTGCCGATTGGGCGAACACCCCAGGCTGGTAGGCCAGCACGTCCTGGTTGCTGGCCACTCGGCCTTGCCCCACGCGCTGCATGTCCACCAGGTTGCTGGCTCCCGGTATTTCACGCAGGCGCTCGCTGGCTGCCGTCAGCTCGTTCTGCTCCTCATCGGTGATCAGCACTCGGCCCAATTCGACCGAGGATGCCCCCAGAGCGGGCTGAGTAGCAGCCAAGGCCGCCAGCAGACCGAGGCAGGACGAGAGGGGTAAATCGGAACGCATTGTACGACTCCAGGCGAAAGGCGAATGGACAACGGCGTTGAGACGAGCGAAATGCGGCTTGGAGCACGCAGAAAGTCAGCAAATCGTGCGTAACCTTCGTCATACGGTCTTGTACGAAAGTTCTTTACAAACCACGGCGGTGGAGGTGGGTGGCCTGTGCTTCGTAAGGTGACTGCAGGTAGGCAGTAATGCCTCGCTCAATCACCCGTGGAGTTCAAACATGACTGACAACGCTCGACACTCGCAGCAACCCTTGGCGGACGCCCCGGTTCGCCTGACGCCACGTGAACAGCAAGTGCTGTTGTGGTGTGCTTATGGCAAGAGCTCGTGGGAGATCGGCCAGATCCTTGAATGCAAGGAGTCGACGGTGAACTTTCACGTGTCCAACATCCTGCGCAAATTTGAAGTGCCTACCCGGGTGGCAGCTGTGATCAAGGCCATTCGCTACGGCATGCTGGCCGAGCAGTAAGGGGGGTAGAGCATGAGCAACGATCCTCGGCTACCGCGCTTTGTCGATTGCCATGACCCGTTCTGGCCGCGAGTGGATTTGGGCAGTTTGCGTGAGCATCTGCAACTGCCGCGGGCTGTCAGTGATGCTGCTTTGGAAGTGGCCGCGCGCTGCGCTGCTATCGAGGCAGCACGCGAATTCGCCCGCTGGCGGTCAGTGCTGCGAGAGCGGGGCTACAAGCGCCTCGAGGATGTGGCCGGGCATGATCATGGGCGTGCCTTGCGGGTGTGCTACATCCGTTTTGTCGAAGCGGCGGTCATGTATAGCTTGGGGGCAACCGCCTGCCTGCCTGTTCCGCGCGGAGGGCAAGCCCATGCCTGAGCGACCTGTTTTAGACAGTTTGACCTCGGCATTGGTGGCGTTCCTGGGGGTGGATGGCGATGTGTTGTTCGCCGCGTTGCTGGGGGCATTGCTGGTGAGCGCGGCACGCGATCGATTGATCACCAATGAGACCAGGCGCCTGACACTGGCCAAGAAACTCCTGCTGGTATTCGTGACCGTGGGCGTGGGCCATTTGTTTGAGCCACTGGTTTCGTCATTGGTGCCTTTGCTGACTCGGGGCATGTCGGCATTCGTGGCCGCTGTGGTGGTGATCCCCATCAGCCTCAAGGTCATGGTCTGGCTGGATACACTCGACCCGCGCGAGCTTATCCAGCGCTGGCGCCGTCGGGGTTAGCCATTGGTTGCGACGCCGAGCTCACTCAGTTGCTGTTCCAACTGCTGGATGCGCTGCTTGTCCTTGATGAACAGCAGGATGGCCTGGCGATCGCTGTGCGAGAGCGTGCGCAGCCGTTCGAGCATGTCGCACTCCCAACCCGCATCACTTGGTGCGGCGTTGTGCTCGGCATGGCCCAGCAATAGCCAGTCCAGTGAGCATGCATGCTTTTTGGCGATGTCTATGCAAAGTGAGTAAGGGATGCTTTCGCGAACCTTCCAGCTGCTCAGCGTTTGCGGGCTGACCGACAGTGCACGTGACAGCTCGGCATCTGTGTTTGCGCCAGTGAGAAGCTTAAGGCGGGTGAGCACCTCAGCAAGTATGTGAGTACTCATAACAAATATCCATGACTGGTTTAATGATATTCCATGGGCTTAAACTACTCGTTATGAATACAGCCCTGCGTTTTAAGGAGCACTTCTGCAATGAGAACCATCAAATTGAAGAATACACCCACAGTTGCAGCCAATACTGATACACAGGCTAGCCTGGGCAATGCTAGCAGGTACTTGCCGTGAGTACTTACAAGCTGGTTTGCCCGCATTGCCACAGCCGGATGCGCATACGTACTAGCGAAGGGCGCCATATTTTCCTGCGAATCGCTTATTTGCAATGCACCACCGAGGCGTGTGGCTGGTCAGTGCGCGCCGAATTCGAAATGACCCATGAACTCTCCCCCAGCGGCATGCCCAATCCGGAAGTGTACCTGCCTTCGGCCAATGGTGATTTGCGCAAGGCCGCCTTGCCGGGCGCAGGCCAGGGCTGCCCGAGTGAGTGAGGCACCATTGGGCGCAGGTAGCAAAACGTGCAGATAAAAAAACACCCCGCCTAGGCGGGGTGTTTTCTGTTACCGGGGCTGCCGGGGTGATCAACCGATCAGTTGCAGGCCCGCTTGCTGAACCAGTTCCAGCAGGGGCTGCGGGTACACGCCCAGTACGAAAGCGAGAATGGCGATAGCCAGCAGCATGACGCCGCCGGTGCGCTGTTCCCACTTCAGCGGGGCGTCGTGACGACGCAGATTCGGCTCGACCAGGTACAGGGTAACCATGACGCGCAGGTAATAGTACACGCCGATGGCGCTACCGATCACCAGTGCACCGACCAACCACCACAGGTGCGATTCGACGCCGGTAGCGATGATGTAGAACTTGCCGATGAAGCCGGCGGTCAGCGGGATACCCGCCAGCGACAGCATCATCACGGTCAGTACCGCTGTCAGGTACGGGCGGCGCCAGAACAGGCCGCGGTACTCGTACAGTGCATCGGCGTCACGGCCGCCGTATGGCGAGGACATCAGGGTGATGACGCCGAAGGCGCCCAGGCTGGTGATCACGTAGGTGACCAGGTAAACGCCCATGGCTTCCAGGGCCAGGCCCTTGCTGGCGACCAACGCGATGACCAGGTAACCGAAGTGGGCGATGGACGAGTAACCCAGCAGACGCTTGAGGTTGCTCTGGGTCAGCGCCAGCAGGTTACCAATCAGGATCGAGGCTACGGCAATCACCGCCAGTACGGTGCTGAGCACGCCGCTGCTGGCAGCAGGGGAGAGCATGAACAGGCGTACGACAACGGCGAATACTGCCACCTTGCTGGCGGTTGCCAGGAACGCGGCGACCGGCGCCGGAGCGCCTTCGTACACGTCCGGGGTCCACAGATGGAACGGCACCAGCGACAGCTTGAAGGCCAGGCCGACCAGCATCATGCCCAGGCCCAGCTGGGCCACCAGGCTTGGCATGCTGGTGGTAGCCAGGGCTTTGCCGATCTGGTCGAAGCTCAGGCTGCCGGCGTCGGCGTACAGCAGGGCCATGCCGAACAGCAGGAAAGCCGAGCCTGCGGCCGACAGCACCATGTACTTGATGCCGGCTTCCAGCGATCGCTTGTTGAAGAAGGCATACGCCACCAGGCCGTAGACCGGTACCGACAGCAGCTCCAGGCCGATGAACAAGCCGGCCAGGTGGTTGGCGCTGACCAGCACCAGGCCACCGAGGGCCGACATCAGCAGCAACAGGTACAGTTCTTCACGGTTGCCCGGGAAACCCTTGGAACCCTCGCCGAGGTAGGCGTGGGCAAGGGTGACGCAGGCCAGCGTCGCGATGAGGATGATCGCCATGTACAGGCAGGCGAATTTGTCGATGGTGATCAGCGAGGTGACCGCCAGCGGCGCGACCTTAAGCGCCGGCAGGAGCGACAGCAGGGCCAGGTTCAGGCCCACGGTGGACAGCAGGAAGGTCTGCGAGTGGTTGCGCTTCCAGGCGATCGCCAGCATCACCACCACCGTGGTGATGGTGGTGATCAGCATCGGCGCCAATGCGATGAAGTGTTGAGTGGTGAATTCCATAGCGCTCTTACCGGGCCGAAGCGAGTTGAGTGAAAGCGGATCCGAGCCACTGCTGCACACCACTCATGGTGGCGGCAGAGGTGTCGAGGAACGGCTGCGGATACACGCCCAGCAGGATCAGCAATACCGCCAGACCCAGAACCATGATCAGTTCGCGACCGTCCATGCCGGCCAGCACGGTGTCGGTCTTGGCCGGGCCGAAGTAGGCGCGGTGGATCATGATCAGCGAGTACACCGAACCGAACACCAGGCCGGTGGTGGCAATCACGGTGATCCACGGTACATGCACGAAGCTGCCGATCAGGATCAGGAACTCGCCGACGAAGTTGCCGGTGCCTGGCAGGCCCAGCGATGCCGCTGCGAAGAACAGGCTGATGGCCGGCAGGTAAGCGATGCGGTGCCACAGGCCACCCATCTGGCGCATGTCACGGGTGTGCAGGCGCTCGTACAGCTGGCCAGACAGGATGAACAGTGCCGCAGCCGACAGGCCGTGGGCCAGCATCTGGATCACCGCACCTTGCAGGGCCTGCTGGCTGCCGGAGTAGATACCGATCAGCACGAAGCCCATGTGCGAGACGCTGGAGAAGGCGATCAGGCGCTTGATGTCGGTTTGTGCGAAGGCCAGGAAGGCACCGTAGAAGATACCGATCAGGCCCAGGGTCATGGCGATCGGCGCGAACTCGGCCGAGGCGTTCGGGAACAGCGGCAGGGCGAAGCGCAGCAGGCCGTAGGCCGCGGTCTTCAGCAAGATACCCGCCAGGTCCACCGAGCCTGCGGTCGGTGCCTGGGCGTGAGCGTCAGGCAGCCAGGAGTGGAACGGCACCACCGGCAGCTTCACCGCGAAGGCGATGAAGAAGCCCAGCATCAGCACGTACTCGACACCGGCAGGCAACTCGGCCTTGAGCAGGTCGCTGTAGTTGAAGGTGAGCACGCCAGTGGTGTTGTAGTTGACCAGCACCAGGCCCAGGATCGCCACCAGCATGATCAGGCCGCTGGCCTGGGTGAAGATGAAGAACTTGGTCGCCGCGTAGATCCGGGTCTTCTTGCCGTCTGCCGAGCTGTGACCCCAGAGCGCGATGAGGAAGTACATCGGCACCAGCATCATTTCCCAGAAGAAGAAGAACAGGAACAGGTCCAGGGCCAGGAACACACCGACCACGCCGCCGAGGATCCACATCAGGTTGAGGTGGAAGAAGCCGACGTGGCGCTGGATCTCTTTCCAGGAACACAGTACCGACAGCACACCGAGCAGGCCGGTGAGCAGGATCATCAGCAGCGACAGGCCATCAAGGGCCAGGTGGATGCTGATGCCGAAGCGCTGGATCCACTGGACTTTGTATTCCAGGGCCCAGGCCGGTTCGGCGCCCGGGGCGGGAGCAAGGGTGTAGTCGCCGGTACCCCACAGCCACAGGCCGATGCCAAGCAGCAGGGACATGGTAAGCAGCGCGATCCAGCGCGGCAGGGTGGCGCCGAAGCGCTCACCCAGCCAGCACAGGAAGCCGCCGATGAAGGGGATCAGGATCAGCCAAGGCAAAATCATGACGGGTTGGTTTCCTTTGGCAAAGTCGCAAGATTCATAGTCATACCGCAGCCACTACCACGGCACCGAGCACCAGCACGGCACCCACGGCGATAGAGGCGGTGTACCAGCGCAGTTGGCCAGTCTCGGTCTTGCTCATGGCCACGTGGCCACCACGCGCCATCCGAGGAATCAGGCCGATGGTGCGGTCAACCGGGTCCTTGCGCAGGATGTGGCTGATCAGCAGGTACGGTTTGACGAAAAGCTTGTCGTAGATCCAGTCGAAGCCCCAGGCAGCGAACCACCAGGCCGACAGGACGCGACCGATGCCACTGTTGGCGACGGCGCTGACGAAGCGGCGCTTGCCCAGGAACAGCAGGGCGGCCAGCAGGATACCGGCGATGGCGATGGCACCCGAGGTGATCTCCAGCGCGTGCTTGGCTTCGCCACCGGCATGGCCGGCGCTTTCTGGCAGCACACCGGCCAGCGGCGGGGTGATCCAGGCGCCGACGAAGGTCGACAGCACGATCAGCACGCCCAGCGGCAGCCAGTGGCTGATGCCGTGGCCCGCGTGGGCTTCGGTCTTGGCTTCGCCGTGGAAGGCGATGAAGATCAGGCGGAAGGTGTACAGCGAGGTCATGAACGCGCCTACCAGGCCGGCATACAGCAGGCCGGTGTTGCCGCTGGCGAAGGCTTCCCAGAGGATCTCGTCCTTGGAGTAGAAGCCCACGGTCACGATCGGCAGGGCCGCCAGTGCCGCACCACCGACCACGAAGCTGGCGTAGGCCAGCGGCAGCTTCTTCCACAGGCCGCCCATCTTGAAGATGTTCTGCTCGTGGTGGCAGGCAACGATCACCGCACCGGAGGCAAGGAACAGCAGGGCCTTGAAGAAGGCGTGGGTCATCAGGTGGAAGATCGCCGCGTCCCAGGCACCCACGCCCAGGGCCAGGAACATGTAGCCGATCTGGCTCATGGTCGAGTAGGCGAGGATACGCTTGATATCGGTCTGTACCAGCGCAGCGAAGCCTGCCAGTACCAGGGTCACGCCACCGACCACACCAACAAGGTGCAGGATGTCCGGCGCCAGCAGGAACAGGCCGTTGGTACGGGCGATCAGGTACACGCCCGCGGTCACCATGGTTGCGGCGTGGATCAGTGCCGAAACCGGAGTCGGGCCCGCCATGGCGTCGGCCAGCCAGGTCTGCAGTGGCAGCTGTGCCGATTTACCGACCGCACCACCCAGCAGCATCAGCGTGGCCAGCACCATCCAGGTGTCGCCAGCCTGGAACTTCTGCGGTGCCAGCACCAGCAGTTCCTGCACGTTCAGGGTGCCCAGCTGGGCGAACAGGATGAACAGGCCGATGGCCATGAACACGTCGCCGATACGGGTGACGATGAATGCCTTGAGTGCCGCGTTACCGTTGTTGCGGTTGCTGTAGTAGAAACCGATCAACAGGTACGAGCACAGGCCCACGCCTTCCCAGCCGAAGTAGATGAACAGCAGGTTATCGCCAAGGATCAGGAACAGCATGCTGGCGATGAACAGGTTGGTGTACGAGAAGAAGCGCGAGTAGCCGGCTTCGCCACGCATGTACCAGGATGCGAACAGGTGGATCAGGAAGCCGACACCGGTCACCACACCGAGCATGGTGACCGACAGGCCGTCCAGGTACAGGGTGAAGTTCGGCGCGAAGCCGTCCACCGACATCCACTGCCACAGCAGCTGGCTGTACGCGCCGCCCTCAGGCGGGGCGACGTTGAACTGCCAGATGACGTAAGCGGCCGTGGCGGCCGACAGGCCTACCGAGCCGACGCCGATCAGGGCGGACAGGTTCTCCGAGAACCGTCCGCGCGAGAACGACAGCAGCAGGAAGCCGATGAGGGGAAAGACGAAAGTCAGGAAGAGAAGGTTCATCCGCGCATCTCACTGGCAGCATCGATGTCGAGAGTGTGGAAGCGGCGATACAGCTGCAGCAGGATGGCCAGGCCAATGCTGGCCTCGGCGGCTGCCAGGCTGATCACCAGAATGAACATCACCTGGCCGTCGGGTTGGACCCAACGGGCACCGGCGACGACGAACGCCAGGGCAGAGGCGTTCATCATGACTTCCAGACTCATGAGCACGAAGAGGATGTTGCGGCGGACCATCAGGCCAACCAGACCTAAGCAGAACAGGATGCCGGCGACCGCCAGACCATGCTCGAGAGGGATAGCACCCATGATTTACTCCTTCGCCTCGTTGCGGCCCAGGTGGAAGGCGGTGACGGCTGCAGCCAGCAGCAGCATCGACGCCAGTTCGACCACCAGCAGGTACGGGCCGAACAGGCTGATGCCCACGGCTTTCGGGCCCACGGTGGTACCGCTGATGCCGGCGCCGCTCGGGGCGACGAACAGGACGTACAGCAGCTCCGCCAGCAGCAGGGTGCCGAGGATCACCGGCCCTGCCCAGATACCGGGCTTGAGCCAGCCCCGTTCCTGGGCGACCGAAGCCGGCCCGAGGTTGAGCATCATCACCACGAACACGAACAGCACCATGATGGCGCCGGCGTAGGCGATCACTTCCAGGGCGCCGGCAAACGGCGCACCCAGGGCGAAGAAGATCATGGCCACGGAAATCAGCGAAATGATCAGGTAAAGCAAGGCGTGCACGGGGTTGGTGCCAGTTACCACCCGAAGGGTGGAGACCACGGCGATCCCGGATGCGAAGTAGAAAGCGAATTCCATCTTTCTGTCCTTATGGGAGCAAGCTCTTCACGTTGATCGGCTCGGCTTCGTTCTGTGCAGAGCCCTTCGGCTTGCCAGCGATTGCCATACCCGCAACACGGTAGAAGTTGTAGTCAGGGTTCTTGCCGGGGCCGGAGATCAGCAGATCTTCTTTCTCGTACACCAGGTCCTGACGCTTGAACTCGGCCATTTCGAAATCCGGAGTCAGCTGGATCGCGGTGGTCGGGCACGCTTCTTCACACAGGCCGCAGAAAATGCAACGCGAGAAGTTGATGCGGAAGAACTCCGGGTACCAGCGGCCGTCCTCTGTCTCGGCCTTCTGCAGCGAAATGCAGCCAACCGGGCAGGCCACCGCGCAGAGGTTGCACGCTACGCAGCGCTCCTCGCCATCGGGGTCGCGGGTGAGGACGATGCGGCCGCGGTAGCGCGGCGGCAGGTACACGGGTTCTTCGGGGTACTGCAGGGTGTCGCGCTTGCGGAACCCGTGGGAGAACACCATTGCCAGGCTGCGCAGCTGGGTGCCGGTGCCCTTAACGATGTCGCCGATATACTTGAACATGGGTCAAATCCTCACTGGGCCGCGACGGCTGGCGTGTTGTAGAGCACGATCGCAGCGGTCACCAGCAAATTGATCAGGGTCAGCGGCAGGCAGAACTTCCAGCTGAAGTCCATCACCTGGTCATAGCGTGGGCGCGGGATCGAGGCGCGCAGCAGGATGAACAGCATGATGAAGAACGCGGTCTTCAGGGCGAACCACAGGAACGACAGTTGCGGCAGGATGCCGAACGGGCCGTGCCAGCCGCC
Organism: Pseudomonas sp. NBRC 111139; assembly: GCF_001753955.1. Lineage (NCBI taxonomy): Bacteria > Pseudomonadati > Pseudomonadota > Gammaproteobacteria > Pseudomonadales > Pseudomonadaceae > Pseudomonas > Pseudomonas sp. NBRC 111139. The sequence goes on along the minus strand of NZ_BCBP01000023.1, from coordinate 68,817 downwards.
GAAGAACAGGGTTACCAGCAGCGCCGAGATGAGGATGATGCCGATGTACTCACCGACGAAGAACATGCCCCACTTCATGCCGGCATACTCGATGTGGTAGCCGTCGGCCAGTTCCTGTTCTGCTTCCGGCTGGTCGAACGGGTGACGGTGAGTCACGGCGACGCCAGCGATGAAGAAGGTGCAGAAGCCGAAGAACTGCGGAATGATGAACCACAGGTTCTGCGCCTGGTACTCAACGATGTCGCGCATGTTGAACGAGCCCACCTGCACCACCACGCCCATCAGCGCCAGGCCCAGGAACACCTCGTACGACACGGTCTGTGCCGAAGCACGCAAGCTGCCCAGCAGAGCGTACTTGTTGTTCGACGACCAGCCGGCGAACAGCACCGCGTAGACCGACAGGCCGGCCATGGCGAAGAAGAACAGCAGGCCGATGTTCAGGTCGGCAACGCCCCAGGTCGGGGTGATCGGGATGACCACGAAGGCGATCAGCAGGGCGCTCATGGCCACTACCGGTGCCAGGGTGAAGATCACGCGGTCGACGAAGGGTGGGTTCCAGTCTTCCTTGAAGAACATCTTCAGCATGTCGGCAGCGATCTGGAACATGCCGAACGGGCCGACGCGGTTCGGACCGTAGCGGTCCTGCCACCAGCCCAGCAGGCGGCGCTCGACGAAGCTGAGCAGCGCACCGCAGACCACCACGGCCAGCAGGACCACGATGGCCCGCAGCACGGTGAGGATCACATCGATCACTTCGGGGGTGAACCAGCTCATTGTGCTGCCTCCTGCAGACCTTCGACGGATGCACCGAAGATGGCAGGCGGAATGCCAGCCAGGCCTTTCGGCAGCGCGACCAGGCCAGCGCCCAGCTCTTCATTGATACGCAGCGGCAGGCGCAGGGCCACACCGGCGACGTTCAGGCTCAGCAGGGCACCCTCGTTGACGCCCAGGCGGTCGGCTTCGGACTTGGCCAGGGCCACGTAGGCAGCCGGGATGCGTTCTTGAACCGGGGCGGCGCGCGAGGAGCTTTCTTCGCTGCCGAACAGGTGGAAGAACGGTACGGCAGTCCAGGTACCACGGGCCGGGTTGAAGGCCCCCGGAATGGCGTTGAACCAGTTCAGGCGGTCACCTTGCGATTCGATCAGGCGCACGCCCGGGTCACCGGCACGCAGGTGGCCACCGACCTCGTCCTGAAACTTGTTCCAGGCTTGTGGGGAGTTCCAGCCCGGCGACCAGGCGAACGGCACCTGCTGGCGCGGTTCGGCCGAACCCGAGTAGCCTTCCATGGAGAAGGCGAACGCGGTGTCCTTGTCTTGCGGGGTGCGCGGCTCGTGCACGCTGATGTTGGCACGCATGGCGGTACGGCCGGAGTAGCGCAGCGGCTCACGGGCCAGCTTCATGCCCTTGATGCGGAACGCAGCGCTTGGCGCGGCGTTGACGATGCCGGCCAGTTGCGGGGCGGCTTCGGCGCAGGCGCTGGTGACGTGGTCCAGCTGGGTCCAGTCGACCGGCTTGTTCAGCAGGGTGGCACGCAGGGCGTGCATCCAGCGCCAGCCTTCGTGGATCTGGATGCTGCTGTCCAGGTACTGCGGGTCGAACACCTGGAAGAAGCGCTGGGCACGGCCTTCCTGGCTGACCAGGGTACCGTCACCCTCGGCGAACGAGGCGGCCGGCAGCACCAGGTGGGCGCGGTCGACGGTGGCAGTTCTGGAGTGGTCGGCAACGATCACCACCTTGGCCGCAGCCAGGGCTGCATCGACCTTGGCGGCCGGTACGCGGGCGTACAGGTCGTTTTCCAGCACGACGATGGCGTCTGCTTTGCCGCTGATGACCGCGTCCAGCGCGGCATCGACTGACTCGCCACCGAGCATGGCCAGGCCAAGGCTGTTGGCCTCAGGTACCACCAGGCTCAGCGAGCCGTTTTTCTCGCGCAGTTTCAGGGCTTTGGCGATGTTAGCGGCGGCTTCGATCAGCGCTGGGTCGGCCAGCGACGTACCGGCAACGACCAGTGGGCGCTTGGCGGCGACCAGGGCGTCGGCGATGCGCTGGGCCAGGGCCTTGGCTTCGTCGTCCAGGCCGGCGACGGCAGGGGCGCTCGGGTCGATGGCGTGGGCCACGGCGAAACCGATGCGGGCCAGGTCGGCCGGCGCGGCGTGTACGCACTCTTCGGCGACGTCGTCCAGCTTGGTTTCCGCCAGGGACGCGATGAACAGCGGGTACAGCGCGTGCTGGCCGATGTTCTTCACGGCAGCGTCGAGCCAAGGCTGCACTTTCATTGCTTCGGCCATGGCCTCGGCCTTGCCTTTGGTGGCCTGGCGCACGGCCAGGGCAACGCGGGCAGCGGTCTGGGTCAGGTCTTCACCGAGCACGAACACGGCGTCGTGGTCTTCGATGTCGCGCAGGGTCGGCACGGGCAGCGGGCTGTTGTTCAGCACGTTCAGGGCCAGGCGTACGCGGGCCAGTTCGCCCGCTTCCATGCCCGAGTAGAAGTACTCGGCGCCGACCAGCTCACGCAGGCCGTAGTTGCTTTCGAGGCTGGCGCGTGGCGAGCCGATACCGACGATGGTACGGCCGCGCAGCAGGTCGGCGGCCTTGTCCAGGGCGGCGTCCAGGCCTAGCTTGGTACCGTCGGCCAGTTGTGGCTGGCGTGGGCGGTCCTTGCGGTTGACGTAGCCGTAGCCGAAGCGGCCGCGGTCGCACAGGAAGTACTGGTTGACCGAACCGTTGAAGCGGTTTTCGATACGGCGCAGTTCGCCGTAGCGCTCACCCGGGCTGATGTTGCAGCCGCTGGAGCAGCCATGGCAGATGCTCGGGGCGAACTGCATGTCCCACTTGCGGTTGTAGCGCTCGGAGTGGGTCTTGTCGGTGAATACGCCGGTCGGGCAGACCTCGGTCAGGTTGCCGGAGAACTCGCTTTCCAGCACACCGTCTTCGACGCGGCCGAAGTACACGTTGTCGTGGGCGCCGTAGACGCCCAGGTCGGTACCACCGGCGTAGTCCTTGTAATAGCGCACGCAGCGGTAGCAGGCGATGCAGCGGTTCATCTCATGGGCGATGAACGGGCCGAGGTCCTGGTTCTGGTGGGTACGCTTGGTGAAACGGTAGCGGCGCTCGTTGTGGCCGGTCATTACCGTCATGTCCTGCAGGTGGCAGTGACCGCCTTCCTCGCACACCGGGCAGTCGTGCGGGTGGTTGGTCATCAGCCATTCGACGACGCTGGCGCGGAACGCCTTCGACTCTTCATCGTCGATGGAAATCCAGGTGCCGTCGGAAGCAGGGGTCATGCAGGACATGACGATACGACCACGGGTGTCGTTCTCGTCGGTGTACTGCTTGACTGCGCACTGCCGGCAGGCGCCAACGCTACCAAGCGCCGGGTGCCAGCAGAAATAAGGGATGTCGAGGCCGAGCGACAGACATGCCTGTAACAGGTTGTCTGCACCGTTGACTTCGAGCGCTTTGCCGTCTACGTGGATAGTGGCCATTGTTCAAAGTTCTTCGTTGGCCCGCGTGAGCGGGCGTGGCTAATGGAAATCGGTGAGCTTGCGACACGCCTCGATTGCTCGGGCCTGCCGGTAAGCTGGCGAGTGGCACGGACCACCCGCCTAATCATCTTGTTATGCGCCGACCACGATCGGCTTCGCCAGGTCGGGGCGCAGGGTGGCAGCGCTTTCTGGCGCCACACCGGCCTCGAACTCCGAGCGGAAGTATTTGATGGCACTGCCCAGCGGCTCGACGGCACCTGGTGCGTGAGCACAGAAGGTACGGCCCGGGCCGAGGAAGTTGACCAGTCCCAGCAGCGTCTCGATGTCCTCGGCGCGGCCTTGGCCGTTTTCCAGTGCGCGCAGCATCTTCACGCTCCACGGCAGGCCGTCACGGCATGGGGTGCACCAGCCGCACGATTCGCGGGCGAAGAACTCTTCCATGTTGCGCAGCAGCGACACCATGTTGACGCTGTCGTCGACCGCCATGGCCAAGCCAGTACCCATACGGGTGCCGACCTTGGCGATGCCACCGGCGTACATTTGTGCATCAAGGTGCTCGGGCAGCAGGAAGCCGGTACCGGCGCCGCCTGGCTGCCAGCACTTGAGCTTGAAGCCATCACGCATGCCACCGGCGTAGTCTTCGAACAATTCGCGTGCGGTAACGCCAAATGGCAGTTCCCACAGGCCTGGGTTCTTCACCTTGCCGGAGAAGCCCATCAGCTTGGTGCCGTGGTCCTCGCTGCCTTCGCGGGCCAGCGACTTGTACCAGTCGTTGCCGTTGGCGACGATGGCCGGGACGTTGCACAGGGTTTCGACGTTGTTCACGCATGTCGGCTTGCCCCACACGCCAACGGCGGCAGGGAAGGGCGGCTTGGAGCGCGGGTTGGCGCGGCGGCCTTCCAGCGAGTTGATCAGCGCGGTTTCTTCACCGCAGATGTAGCGGCCGGCACCGGTGTGCACGAACAGCTCGAAATCGAAACCGCTGCCCAGGATGTTCTTGCCCAGCAGGCCGGCGGCCTTGGCTTCATCGATGGCACGGTTGAGGTTTTTCGCTGCGGTGGTGTACTCGCCACGCAGGAAGATGTAACCGCGGTAGGCCTTCAGGGCGCGGGCGCTGATCAGCATGCCCTCGACCAGCAGATGGGGCTGTTGCTCCATCAGCATGCGGTCCTTCCAGGTGTTCGGCTCCATTTCGTCCGCGTTGCACAGCAGGTAGCGGATGTTCATGGATTCGTCTTTGGGCATCAAGCCCCACTTCACGCCAGTGGGGAAGCCTGCGCCGCCACGGCCTTTGAGGCCGGAGTCCTTGACGCTCTGCACGATGTCGTCGGCGGACATTTGCGCCAGCGCCTTGCGGGCTGCGGCGTAGCCGTTCTTCGATTCGTACTCGGCCAGCCAGACCGGCTCGCCGTCGTCGCGCAGGCGCCAGGTCAGCGGGTGGGTTTCGGCCGAGCGCGCGATGCGGTTGGCCGGGCCGAAGGAAGTAATGGTCATACGTAACCCTCCAGCAGTTTGGAAACGCCAGCCGGCTGCACGTCACCGAAGGTGTCGTCGTCGATCATCAGTGCCGGGGCCTTGTCGCAGTTGCCCAGGCAGCACACGGGCAGCAGGGTGAAACGGCCGTCGGCGGTGGTCTGGCCGAGGCCGATGCCCAGCTCGCTCTGGATCTGGCTGACCACCGACTCATGGCCGCCGATGTAGCAGACCATGCTGTCGCACACGCGGATGATGTGGCGGCCGACCGGTTGGCGGAAGATCTGGCTGTAGAAGGTGGCGACACCCTCGACGTCGCTGGCCGGAATGCCCAGCACTTCGCCGATGGCGTGAATGGCGCCGTCCGGCACCCAGCCACGCTCCTTCTGGACGATCTTCAGGGCTTCGATGGACGCCGCGCGCGGGTCCTCGTAGTGATGCATTTCGTGCTCGATGGCCGAGCGCTCGGTTTCGCTCAGGGCGAAACGGTCTGTCTGGATAAGCGTGCTGTTCATGCTTAGCGGTCCACGTCAGCCATAACGAAGTCGATACTGCCCAGGTACGCAATGAGGTCGGCAACCATGCTGCCTTTGATCACCGAAGGGATCTGCTGCAGGTGCGGGTAGCTCGGGGTGCGGATCCGGGTGCGGTAGCTCATGGTGCCGCCATCGCTCGTCAGGTAGTAACTGTTGATGCCCTTGGTCGCTTCGATCATCTGGAACGACTCGTTGGCCGGCATGACCGGGCCCCACGAGACTTGCAGGAAGTGCGTGATCAGGGTTTCGATGTGCTGCAGGGTGCGCTCTTTCGGCGGCGGCGTGGTCAGCGGGTGATCCGCCTTGTACGGGCCTTCCGGCATGTTGCGCAGGCACTGGTCGATGATGCGGATACTCTGACGCATCTCCTCGACACGGACCATGCAGCGATCGTAGGCATCGCCGTTGTGGGCCAGCGGTACTTCGAACTCGAAGTTTTCGTAGCCGGAGTAAGGACGGGCTTTACGCAGGTCGAAGTTGCAACCGGTGGCACGCAAGCCGGCACCGGTGGTGCCCCATTCCAGCGCTTCCTTGGTGTTGTACGCGGCAACGCCGATGGTACGGCCCTTGAGGATGCTGTTTTGCAGGGCGGCCTTGGTGTATTCGTCGAGGCGCTTGGGCAGCCACTCGACAAAGTCCTTGACCAGCTTGTCCCAGCCACGTGGCAGGTCGTGGGCGACGCCACCGATGCGGTACCAGGCCGGGTGCAGGCGGAAACCGGTGATCGCTTCGATCACGGTGTAGGCGCGCTGGCGGTCGGTGAAGGTGAAGAACACCGGGGTCATGGCGCCGACGTCCTGGATGTAGGTACCCAGGAACAGCAGGTGGCTGGTGATGCGGAAGAACTCGGCCAGCATGATGCGAATCACGTCGACCTTCTGCGGCACCTTGATGCCGGCCAGCTTCTCTACCGCAAGCACGTACGGCAGGTTGTTCATCACCCCGCCGAGGTAATCGATACGGTCGGTATAGGGGATGAAGCTGTGCCAGGACTGGCGCTCGGCCATTTTTTCGGCACCACGGTGGTGGTAGCCGATGTCCGGTACGCAGTCGACGATTTCTTCACCGTCCAGCTGCAGGACGATACGGAACGCACCGTGCGCCGAAGGGTGGTTGGGGCCGAGGTTGAGGAACATGTAGTCCTCGTTGGCGCCCTGACGTTTCATGCCCCAGGCTTCCGGGTTGAAGCGTGCCGATTCCTCTTCAAGCTGCTGCTTGGCCAGGGTCAGGCTGTAGGGGTCGAACTCGGTCGCACGGGCAGGGTAGTCCTTGCGCAGCGGGTGACCTTCCCAGGTCGGCGGCATCATGATGCGGCTGAGGTGCGGGTGGCCGGCAAAGTCGATGCCGAACATGTCCCAGACTTCGCGCTCGTACCAGTTGGCGTTTGGCCAGATGCCCGTCACGGTCGGCAGGTTCAGGTCGCCTTCGCTGAGCGACACCTTGATCATCACATCGCTGTTACGCTCGATCGACAACAGGTGGTAGAACACACTGAAATCGGCGGCTGGCAGGCCACGGCGCTGGGTGCGCAGGCGCTCGTCGACGCCATGCAGGTCGTACAGCATGCTGTAAGGCTTGGCGACGCCGCGCAGGAAGCTGAGCACCTCTTTGAGCTGGGCGCGTTTTACCCACAGCACGGGCATGCCGGTGCGGGTCTCCTGGGCGACGAATGCTTCGGCGCCAAAACGGTTGTTCAGTTCGACGACCACATCCTGGTCGTCAGCCTTGTAGGGCGGAATGAAAATAGCGTTGTCCGCTGTCATGGTCTCGGTCGCTTTGGGTCAACGTTAAGAATGAAGCCAGGCCGCCGGCTCCTTCGGGAGCGGGCGGCAGGTCGCTGGATCAGACTTCGTCGGGGCTGCGCAGGTTGGTTACTGCAATGCGCTGCTCACGACGCAGGTCTTTCTGGGCTGGCATCTCGGCACGGTAAATACCTTGATCACCAACAACCCAGGAAAGCGGGCGTCGTTCTTGGCCGATCGACTCCTGCAACAGCATCAAGCCTTGCAGGAAAGCCTCAGGGCGTGGCGGGCAGCCAGGCACATAGACGTCCACGGGGAGGAACTTGTCGACCCCCTGAACGACCGAGTAGATGTCGTACATGCCACCGGAGTTGGCGCACGAACCCATGGAAATGACCCATTTTGGTTCGAGCATCTGCTCGTACAGGCGCTGGATGATCGGCGCCATCTTCACGAAGCAGGTACCGGCAATGACCATGAAGTCGGCCTGACGCGGCGAGGCCCGGATGACTTCGGCGCCGAAGCGGGCGATGTCGTGGGGTGCCGTGAAGGCCGTGGTCATTTCCACGTAGCAGCAGGACAGGCCGAAGTTGTACGGCCAGAGGGAGTTCTTGCGGCCCCAATTGACCGCGCCACGCAGCACATCTTCAAGTTTGCCCATGAAGATGTTCTTGTGGACCTGGTCCTCTAGCAGTTGATCGGTGACGGTTTCCCGTTCACCGACCGGGTACTGCTCGTTGGGCGCATCCGGATCGATTCTGGTGAGATTGTATTGCATGCCAAAGCCTCATTGTTTCAGCTTCGCTTGCCGCTTGCGGCGACCTTCGGGAGCCCAATCAAGTGCCCCGACGCGCCATAGGTAGACAAGACCTGCCAACAGAATTGCTATGAAAACGAGTGCTTCGACGAATCCGGTCCAGCCGCTTTCGCGGACGGACACAGACCATGCAAAGAGAAAGAGGGCTTCGATATCGAAGATCACGAACAGCATCGCGACCAGATAGAATTTGGCGGACAGGCGCAGGCGAGCGCTGCCGACGGGCAGCATGCCGGATTCGAAGGGTTCGTTCTTGGCGCGGCCCCAAGCCTTGCTACCGAGCAGGCTGGACAGGCCGAGCATGAAGGCGCACAGGCCGACGACACCCAGGAGGAAGATGGCAAAGCCCCAGTTGTGGGCGATGAGTCCTGCCGAATCGGACATGCTAGAGATCCTTATACAGAGACCCAGCTCTGCAGTCTGAAATAAGTGTAGAGCGGCGACTTGGCGTCGCACATGCAGTGACCAAATGTCGCAGCCGAATCAATCGCGCTGATTTTATGGGTAAACCTGGTGCAAGTAAAATTTCTGTCGCAAATTTATTCGTAGGATTAAGTACAAAAACCGTTCGTAACTGGCTGAGGGCCTTGAGATTCGGGCATTACGCGCGGTTTTGTTAATTATGTTTCTTGCTGCAGGTAACGAATTGCAAGTCCTGTAATGATAATTAATATCATTTGAGCTGCTGCCGTTGAATTTGGCTCTTCTGTGCCTTGTAAAGTTCATCTGGCGATTCCCCCTACTTGCAATTGCAAAAAACCCTTGTTCTAGCAGCTCTCGGTCCTGCGCGCACCGCTCTGGGTCAATACTTTATCGGTTGAGCGATGACCGACTGATGAAGCGATGGCCCATTGGCCGAGCCAGTAGGCGAGGATGATCAGGTACGGTGCGGCGGCGAACGGGCTGACGAAGCGGTCGATGCCGATCAGGCTGTCGGAGAACACGAACAGGCCGGCACCGAGCGCGGCCAATCCCCCGCAGGCCAGTGCGCGCCAGAGCATGGCGCTGATAGCCAGGGCGTAGAGCGCTACCGGGATCAGCAGCGGGCCGAGGCCGTTGCTGGCCAGTACGCCGAGCAGCGCGATGCCACTGATTGCGCTGAAGATCAGTGCGGGCAGGGCGGGGCGCAGGGTAATGCCGCAATAGCCGCGCAGGTAAGCAAGGTGGGCGCAAAGGAAGGCGGCCAGGCCGAACACGAACAGGTCGGCGGGGATGGCCAGCAGGATGTCACCGAGTACCGAGAAGCCCAGGCCGATCGAGATCCACGTGCGATAAGGCGAAACCGGGGTGCTGCGCAGCCAGGCAATCAAGGCCAGCACCGGGATGGGTTTGGCCATCAGGGCGAGCAGGGTGTTGTCGCTGGCCAGTGCATATATATAGAGGGCAGCGGCGGTCAGGGCGAGAATCATCAGGTGGCTTGGACGAGGCATGGGCGGTCCTTGCTGCTGGGCTGCCACAAGCATAGACCTGATCCAGGGTTTTGCTGTGGCCCGTGCCGGCCCTTTCGCGGGTAAACCCGCTCCTACAGCGGCCTGCGCCCAATCGCCGATGTGTGTCTCCTCCCGATCAGCGTAGGAGCGGGTTTACCCGCGAATACGGTAGCGGCGGCAACGGTGAACGGCTGGTAAAAATTGGCCAGCAGGCCCGGCCCTTGCTCGGGTAAAAACAAAGGCCCGGAGCTTTCACAAGCCCCGGGCCTTTGTTCAACCGCAACCCACTATCAGTGGAACTGCTCTTCCTCGGTCGAACCGGTCAGTGCAGTCACCGACGAAGCGCCACCCTGGATCACGGTGGTCATGTCGTCGAAGTAGCCGGTGCCCACTTCCTGCTGGTGCGCCACGAAGGTGTAGCCCTTGCTGGCGTCAGCGAATTCCTGCTCCTGCAGCTTCACGTAGGCGGTCATGTCGTTACGGGCGTAGTCGTGCGCCAGGTTGAACATGCCGTGCCACATGTTGTGGATGCCGGCCAGGGTGATGAACTGATGCTTGTAACCCATGGCCGACAGCTCGCGCTGGAACTTGGCGATGGTGGCGTCGTCCAGGTTTTTCTTCCAGTTGAAGGAAGGCGAGCAGTTGTACGACAGGATCTGGTCCGGGCACTCCTTCTTGATCGCCTCGGCGAAGCGGCGGGCTTCGTCCAGGTCCGGCTTGGCGGTTTCGCACCAGATCAGGTCGGCGTACGGGTGGGCAGGTCACGGGTAATGGCCTGCCCAAAGCTGTTGGGCGACTTATCGGTAGGTGTGCTCAAAATTGGGGTGAATATAATCAACTAAGTCCAGAGGCAGAGAAGGTTTTTAGGTGGCTTGCCAAGGCTAAGTGCAACAAATAATTTCTGGGTTGGTGTGGTTGTATTTTGCTCTATCTTCGCAGTTTCGGGTGCGGGGTGATTGTTTGATCTTTTCATTGGAAATCACCTGTGGCATGAATTTTTTCGCGTCTGAATGCTCTGGTTTTGTTTTGGGGTTGACCTTCCTGGTTGGAAGGTGTTGGTATTGTATCTCAAGCTTGACTTATTGAGGTGCGGCAAGAAATAGTTTGTATTGGTTGTTGTAGGAAGTTTCCTTTTCCTTTGTCAGTAAAGTATGCGTGCATGCTTATGGAGGTGCTATGTCAGAGCAAAGAAACCTGTTCATCAATACCGAGCGCACTATTGAGTTGGGTAACGCGTCTTGGGAACTCGCCCAAGCGTCTGGCCTGACAGATCGCAGTGTGGTCCACTGTCCATCCAGCCGCCTGCGCGACCAAGACGGGCATGTCTTTATGAATATGTGCTCATGCTCCTACTTGGGGCTTGAGGTCGATAAACGACTGGCCCAAAGGATGTAGTGCTCGAAGCCTTGTCAGGTAGTGATGGGCTGATTTTGTGCAATCCGAATAATCCGTTGGGAGTGCAAATTGAGCCTGATGATCTGCAGCGCTTGATAGTTCGCTGCGTTGAACTGGATAAGCCGGTTATTGTTGATGAGTGCTATTACGAGTACCTGCGCCACTCTTGCGTTGGAGCCTTCAGTGGCCTTGAGCAGTTGTTCGTTATTCGCTCGTTTTCCAAGTACTTCGGGTTGGCAGGTTTGCGTCTCGGCTATGTGGTCGCCAGCACGCATGCTGTCAGGCAGTTGCTCAAATTGCGTGGCCCCTGGGATATCAACCATGCGGCAGTTAAGGCGGCCCTGCATTGTCTGGCCAATCAGCCAGAAATCGCAGCGGCGCATGGTAGCCAAGATTGGGTACGTACGCGGATTGTTAAGTGTTGCCAAGGCTTGGGAATTGGTGTCATCGATACTCTTGCCAACTTCCTGCTACTCGATGACGGCCCTGATCAGCGTTTGGCCAAAGCTTTGCACAGGGCGAGGATACGTTTCAGCGATTGCTCAGGATATCCCCATGCTGGTTCATTACTGACCAACGTGCTGCGAGTGGCAATTCCAAAGGGCGACGATCTGCAGTCGTTTATCCAGGCATTGCAAGAAGCATGAATCTAGTGTCCGGGGAAGGGACGCCCCGCACTAACAGTCACCGGCGTTAGCCAAGAAGTCGCAGGATGCAGGTATGCCTATACAACAACAATATTCTTTGATCAGAAAACTCTATACCTCCCAGCCACGCGAGATGTTGCTCGACCTAAGCATCTTGCAACGCATTGGGATATCGAGCCAGAGGGCTGCCAGCTATGCCAGGAATGGTTGGCTGAATCGCGTAGCTCGCGGTATCTATGCCTTTCCAGATAGTGAGTTGAACCTTGCGGTGGGGTGCTGCTATCTGGAGCGTCGGATCACCTGCCTGCATTTAGGAGGTAGCAGTGCGTTTCGCGAAATTTATGAAAATGATACTTCGCTAGTGTTGTGGGGCGATAACCGAGTCTCATTGCCTCGGTGGTTTACCGAACGTTATTCGGTGCGCTATGTGTATGCAAGATTGTTTGATTGGGGCGGGGAGATATCTCTGCGCACGGCGACCCTTGAGCGGCGGGGTGGGCTGCTCAGGTCAGTGCCCGAACGTGCGTTGCTGGAGATGCTATATGAAGTCGGCAGCAGTCGTGATTTGCTGAAGGCTAGGGAGTATTTCTATGCCGTTGGCGAGGTCTGTCCATTGGCCAGTGGCCAACTACTCCAGTGTTGCACCAGCGTGAAGGCTGTGCGCTTGTACCTGCGGTTGGCTCGTCAGGCGAGTTTGCTGGATGTCGATGAGTTGCTGGGGCTATGGAACATTCGAGTTGGAAGCGAGCGTCGCTGGATTTCAAGGCTCAAGGACGGCACGACGTTGTGCCTAGGCCCTCATGGATAGCGCCGTAAGCCACAGCATTAAGCGAATGAGCCCGCTGATGCATAAGGTGGCATTGCTCAAATTGCTATTTGTCCTGGCCAACGGGGTCGGGTCATTTGCGGCGTTATTCATGAGTCGGCACTTCGCTTTGGTGGATGCTGAACTGGCGACTACGGTATCGCTGATGATTATCAGCTATCTGGCCGGAAACCTGCTTGGCGGGCAACTGCCAGGACGAGTGGGTAGTCGAATTCTCTTGTTGGGCTGCTCGTCGACGGCGCTGCTCGCGCTGTTGGGCAGCCTTCTGCCGATCTTACCCATCGCAATTGCGATGATTTTGCTTTTTATGTTCAGTGCGGGCGCCATCACGCCGCTTTTCAGCGTGATGACGGCCCAGGCTGCACCGTCTGGCGATCAGGTGGGGGCTTTTGCATATCTACATCTAGCCAGTAATGCGGGTGGTGTCCTGCTGTTCGTCGTAGGGGGTGTTCTGCTGAGTTGGCAAAGCCAGTATCTCTTGTGGTTTACCGCGGCGATAAGCCTGGTTTGCCTGGTGACGAGCGCTACCTTAGCTCTGCCGATAACTGGAAGTCATCTTGATACTAAAGATACGCAGCTTAAGGCTAAGGATGTGCCGATACCTTCGGCGGTGATCTTGGCGGGTATGATATTTTTCGTATTGTCCTTGCTCGATGGCCAGCGTGAATACCAGTTCCCTCTCTGGCTAGGAGCATTGGGGGCGGGGGACGCGGCGCATCTGTTTGGAGTGGCAGGTATTGTTAATGGGTTACTGGTCATCGTTCTGACTCGACCGCTGATCGCCTTGAGCCGCCGTTGGTCTGCCATGGTCAACATGGCGCTAGCGGCGATCTGCTACGGCATTGGTTTCGGTGCTTATGCCTTGGTCGATACTTGGCCCGCAATACTGCTGTTAGTGGTGGTCTGGACCTTGGGCGAGATCATCGGTATCACCTACATGGCGACCTTGATTGCCCAGGGAGCGCCGGTGTCGCGACAAGGTTTTTTGTTTTCGTTGATACCTGTGATTCAGGCTGCGGCACGAGTGCTATGTGTGACCTTGGCTGTGCCGATGCTGGATAGCCTTGGCTTCAGTGTTACTTGGGCGGCTTTTGGTTGCGTTGGTGTGATTTTTGGCATGACCTGTCTATTTCTGCGACGTGCAAGGCTTGATCATTAGCAGAAGGGATTTGAGCGCATGAGTAAGGTAGTTGTTATTACTGGTGGCAATTCCGGTATCGGAGAGGCGTGTGCCTGGAAATTTGCCAGAGAGCAATACACAGTCATTGTGTGCGGACGAGATCATGTTAGGAACGTCCGTGTGTGTGAGAGTATCAACAGGGAGGCAGGGTGTGCGTATCCGTACTCGGTTGATTTGCGTAGCCCTACCGAGTTGACCGACCTCTTCAGGCGACTGACTCTCGATCATCCACCCATAAATTGTCTCGTCAACAGCATTGGTATTGATGGTCAATCGTTCACGATGACCGAGGAATATCCCGAGGCTGATTTTGAAGATGTCATGTCCACGAATGTAAGTGCGCCATGGCGATGCATGAAGGCGGTGTTGCCTGCAATGCGTGAGGCGGGGCGTGGCACCATTGTCAATGTCGCCTCGCTAGCGGGTCTGAATGCCAGTGTCACGGGTGGTTCTGTATACACCGCCAGCAAGCACGCACTAGTTGGAATTACCAAGGCCGTTGCAAAGGAATATGCCCCTTATGGCGTACGGGTCAATGCCGTTTGTCCGGGATTTGTGTCAACGCCATTGGCAAGGCATGTATTGGGGAGCAAGTTTGATGCGGTGTGCGCCTCGCAGCCTATGGGGCGGGTCTGTGAAGCCCATGAAGTTGCTGAGCTTGTGTACTGGCTTAGCTCGGAAGCAGCTTCTTACGTAACTGGTGTGGCGGTACCAATCGATGGTGGATTCCGCGCTTAGGGTTTACTCGGAGTTTTGGTGGGGCGTCTGTAACTCAAGGCCTTACTTCATCAGAGTAGCGTTGCATTAAAGAAGCCCGGAGCTTTCACAAGCCCCGGGCCTTGGTTCAACCGCAGCCCACTATCAGTGGAACTGCTCTTCCTCGGTCGAGCCGGTCAGTGCAGTCACCGACGAAGCGCCACCCTGGATCACGGTGGTCATGTCGTCGAAGTAGCCAGTGCCCACTTCCTGCTGGTGCGCCACGAAGGTGTAGCCCTTGCTGGCGTCAGCGAATTCCTGCTCCTGCAGCTTCACGTAGGCGGTCATGTCGTTGCGGGCGTAGTCGTGCGCCAGGTTGAACATGCCGTGCCACATGTTGTGGATGCCAGCCAGGGTGATGAACTGATGCTTGTAACCCATGGCCGACAATTCGCGCTGGAACTTGGCGATGGTGGCGTCGTCCAGGTTTTTCTTCCAGTTGAAGGAAGGCGAGCAGTTGTACGACAGGATCTGGTCCGGGTACTCCTTCTTGATTGCCTCGGCGAAGCGGCGGGCTTCGTCCAGGTCCGGCTTGGCGGTTTCACACCAGATCAGGTCGGCGTACGGGGCGTAGGCCAGGCCGCGGGCAATGGCCTGATCGAGGCCGGCACGGACCTTGTAGAAGCCTTCGCGGGTGCGCTCGCCAACCACGAACGGCTGGTCGTACGGGTCGCAGTCGCTGGTCAGCAGGTCGGCGGCGTTGGCGTCGGTACGCGCCAGGATGATGGTCGGTACGCCCGACACGTCAGCGGCCAGGCGCGCGGCTACCAGCTTCTGTACGGCTTCCTGGGTCGGTACCAGCACCTTGCCGCCCATGTGGCCGCATTTTTTAACCGAGGCCAGCTGGTCTTCGAAGTGCACGCCGGCGGCGCCTGCTTCGATCATGTTCTTCATCAGCTCGTAGGCGTTCAGTACGCCACCGAAACCGGCTTCGGCGTCGGCCACGATGGGCGCGAAGTAGTCGATGTAGCCGTCGTCGCCCGGGTTCTTGCCGGCTTTCCACTGGATCTGGTCGGCGCGGCGGAACGCGTTGTTGATGCGTTTGACCACGGTCGGTACCGAGTCGACCGGGTACAGCGACTGGTCAGGGTACATCGACTCGGCCGAGTTGTTGTCGGCGGCAACCTGCCAGCCGGACAGGTAGATGGCCTGGATGCCGGCCTTGACCTGTTGTACAGCCTGGCCGCCCGTCAGGGCGCCCATGCAGTTGACGAAATCTTTTTCGGGGCGGAAGGACGGGTGGGCACCTTCGGTGACCAGCTTCCACAGTTTTTCTGCGCCCTGACGCGCAAAGGTGTGCTCAGGTTGCACGGAGCCACGCAGGCGAACGACATCAGCGGCGGTGTAGGTACGGGTCACGCCTTTCCAGCGCGGGTTTTCGGCCCAGTCTTTCTCGAGGGCTGCAATTTGCTGTTCGCGTGTCAGTGCCATGGAAATAAACCTCGTCGCATCGATCTTGGGTTAATTGTGCTGATGCTCGGAGCAGATCAGGTGCCTGGCGGCTGTCCTGTTCGCAGGAATGCGGCGGCGAACGCGAAGGCTCGAAGGGGAAGGGTGGGCAGACCAGGCGAAGGTGTGCTCCGGCAGGTCGGCTCGTGGTTGCCTTGCTGCGGTGCGACGCGATTGCCAGTACTGCGGTGATGCGCTTCCGTCCCTCGGGACAACTTCTTCGTTGCAGTCGCAATCCCGTCGAACCGCCTTGTGGGCTGTATAGACACGAGGCGCCTCCAGGGGTGGGAGGAGTACGCCTCGAAGGCCCTTGCCAGGGCCCCTGATTAGCGGGAGCGAGGCCATCATGCCCTTGGGAAAAAGACCCTGTCAAATGTTTTGTAGTGCTTTTTTGTACTTACTACATCTTTGGTCTAATGCGACTTGGCAGTCAGTTTCAAGGCCTTTGGTCGAAGCCTTGAATTGCCTGGTATCAGTCGACAAGGTCGACTTTGACCCGCAATGTCATGTTTTCACCCCGTTGGGTGCTGTACGTATGGCTTGATGCGCTGCGATCGGCTTGGCTCTGCTGGTTGAACCCCGCCAGGGTGATCCACTCGCCGAGCTTGCCCGTGACAGTCGTGTCGGTACTTTGTACTTTCACTACATCTGCACGTTCGTGGCTGATGCGGTCATTATTGCTGCTTATTTGCAGACGAACCGTTTCGCCGCTCAGGCTCGGGGTTACGTAGAAGCCTTGGGTCACGTTGCGGTATTCGGTGTTGCTTTGAATGCGCCCATAGCCGTCTGTGCTGGTGCTGGTAATGGGGATGCTCTGGCCCACCTGGATCAGTGCCGGTTGCCCTTCGCTGGCTTGTACCTGCTGCATGCCGCCGTCGCGGTTGCTGGTGCCGTAGTGAATGACGCGTGCGTTGCCGCGGTTGTCCTGGAAGTTGCTGTCGTTGTTGTCGACGCTGATCAGCAGGCGCTTGGGCGCGGTGTCCAGCTGTTGCAGCAGGGCGCGCAGGTCGTCGATGCGCTCGGGGCTGGCGTTGACGATCAGTTTGTTCTCGAAGGCGCTGACCGTGCCGTCCTTGCCGATGAAGGCATGCAGAGCGGGCAGCAGTTCGGCGCTGCTGCGATGCTGAAGTGGCACCACCTCGGTGGCGGCATGGGCGGTGAGGCTGGCGACCAGCAACAGGGAGGTGAAAAGGGGGCGTAGCGGCATGTCCATGATCTCCGCAGGTGGAATCAACATGATGGCAAATTTGCTGACTTTTTGCCGGATCTGGATCACGCCGGCCCTGTTGCGGACGGTCGTATTATCCTAGTTTATCTTGTAGGCTATAAATTATAGTAGGCAAGATAATTGAGGTTAATTGCATGTCTCCCGTTCGCCCGCTCCTACGCCGTCATCAGTTGGCCACCGCACTGGCCCAAGACCTGGCCGGCGAGTCGTTGGTCGATTACAGCTCGGGCATGTTCCTGGCCGCGCCCCGGCGTACGGGCAAGAGCACCTTCCTCAACAACGACTTCATACCGGAATGCGTACAGCGCGGCTGGCTACCGGTTTACGTCGACCTGTGGTCGGATCGCGACGCCGCCCCTGCGCAGCTCATCAGCGGCGCCATCGGTACTGCGCTGGCCAGATTCGAAGGTGCGCTGGCCAGGACGGCGAAAAAGGCCGGTGTCGACAAGATCAACCTGCTGCGCACCCTGAGCTGGGATTTCACCCGCCCGCAACTGCCTGCGGGTACTACCCTGGCCCAGGCGCTTGCCGTGTTGCATCAAGTGTCAGGGCAGTTGGTAGTACTGATCATCGACGAGGCTCAGCACGCCCTTAACAGCGAAGATGGCCTCAATGCGATGTTCGCGCTGAAAGCCGCGCGTGACCACCTTAACCGTGGCGACCGTCCGGACGGCTTGCGCCTGGTGTTCACGGGCTCTAGTCGCGACAAGCTGGCCAACCTGGTACTCAAGAGCAAGCAGCCATTCTTTGGTGCCAGCATCACGCCTTTTCCGTTGCTGGGGCGTGAATATGTCGAATTCATCACCGCCTTGTGGAACCGTCGCCTGGCCGACAGTAACCAGTTCAAGGTAGAGGACCTGGCATACGCGTTCGAATTGGTCGGCCGGCGCCCGGAAATGCTCAACAAACTGTTGGCCGAAGTCAGTGTCGGCCTGGGGGAGGCGGGCAACCTGGGTGAACTGCTGCGCAATGGGGCGCTGAACCATCAAGCCGGGGTGTGGAGCGACTACGAAAGCGCTTGGAACGAACTTACGCCGTTGCAGCAGGCCGTGCTAGAGATCATGGCTGAGCGCACGCTGGGTCGGCAGCCGTTTTCCCCGTTTACCGAGCAAACCCTGGTTGAGGTCAGCCGCAAGCTGGAGCAGGCCCAGGCGGTAGCCAACGTCAACACGGCAAACGTACAGAAGGCCCTCGATGCCCTGCGCGACAAGGAGCTGGTATGGAAGGCCAATCGTGGCGAGTACGCGTTGGAGGATACTGCCATGGCCGAATGGCTCGCCCGTGACCAGGCAGTCGCCGGCCACAGGTGAACCTTTGAGGTGCCCCGTAAGTCGCACTCACAGGGAGCGCGTGGGGTGATTGCATGAAGGGTGTCCTGATCTTGCTGTTATGGCTTTGCAGTCTTGGTGCACAGGCTGCAGCGGACACGTTGCGCATCAAGCAGCTGCAGCGTTGCGGCGACTTGTTCAGCGATAGCCAGCAGCGATGGTGCCTGCGTGCCGAAGGGCTCCGGGCAAATCTGCCAACGGTATGGCTCGGCGGTACGCGGCTGTCAGAAGCCGATATCGAGCGCCAAGGTGACCGGCTAATGCTGAAACTGGCGAGACAAGCCCAGCGCAGTGCCCCGCTCTGGCTGGCCGATGGCGGCCGCACCAGCAACCCGGTATGGCTGAGCCGCCAACGCAGTCATGTGATCGCCGCAGGGCCCGATGAAGTGGCGAAGAACATGGATGGCCTGATCACCTATGTCGATCTGGTCAGCCTGTTGATCGAAGAAAAATACGACGGCCTCGACGAGGCCCGGCGCATCGCCGGCAAATACGGCGCCCAGGTTGTCGGTGCCATACCGCCGCTGAATGTCTACCAGTTGCGCTTGCCGGTAGATGACCTGGTGCAGCGCGATGCGATGGTCCTGCGCATGGGCAGTGAAGTCAGCGTGGATGCCGTGATTGTCGAAGAGTCCGGCCCCGAGCGCGGGGAGGAGGGCAATGGGCGCAGCACCCGGGCCATCGACCAGGCGGACGAATGGGCCGCCAACCGCTTCATGGACGCGCTGTATTTCTACCGGCGCCGGATTGCCGCATCTCGCTTGCCGGTGAAGCCCGTGCGGGTCGGGGTAATCGAGCGCGAAGTGGACTTTGACGCCCCAGGGTTCAGCCATTATCGAGGGGGCTGCGAACAAGGCCAGACATGCCTCTACGCGCGCGACGGTGATCGCCCGGCAGGCCACGGCAGCCATGTCGCAGGCATTCTCGCTGCGCAGGGTGAGGGCTTTTTGCCAGGGCTGGGCAAGCACAGCCCTGGCTTCGAGGTGGTGGTAGAGCGCAACTCGGATGCCGGTATCACCGCCAACATCGCTGCCTCGGTGAACCTGGTCGAAGATGGCGTGCGGGTGCTGAACTGGAGCTGGGGCATTCACCGGGTCGGGGCACGCAATGTGAAGGGTGATGAGGTCGATTCGCTGGTGCGCTCCGGGCTGGCAATGAGTGGCTACGAGGAGTTACTTGAGGAGTTCTTCCTCTGGCTGCGCAAGGAGCACCCTGATGTGGTGGTGGTGAATTCGGCGGGCAATGGTGCGTCCTGGTCGGGGACCGATGAATATCGCCTGCCTTCGTCGTTTATCACCGAGCAATTGCTGGTGGTGGGCGGGCATCAGCGCAGTGACAAGGCTACGGCAGTTGAAGCCCACGATCACGTGCGCAAGCGTCACAGTTCCAATATCGACATGCGCGTGGACGTCAGTGCTGCTGCCTGCATACGCCCAGTGTCTGCCGAGACTGCGCATTGCGGCACGTCGTACGCAACACCCTTGGTGACTGCCACTGTGGCGACGATGCTGTCGATCAACCCGGCACTTACCCCGGAACAGGTGCGCATGCTGTTGCGGCGCAGTGCCTTGACCCTGGGCGCCGAACAGGATTTTGAAGCGATGGATGCCGAAGACCTGACGGCGCCGATCCTGCCCTCAGAGCGTGGTGGCCGCCTGAACGACCCGGACCTGGGCCGTTCGGCGCGCCTGGACATGCAGCGTGCGCTGGACCTGGCCGTGCAGAGCCTGGAACGGGTGCGTTGAGCGGTGGCCGCTGTCAGACAAATTCCGTAACATCGCGCCCCTCGTTTTTCTATCGTCCGTCAGGACTGCACCACAGGAAGCCCATGAAGCCCGCCCGACTACGCGCCGACCTGCTCGCCGGCCTCACTACCTCGTTTGCCTTGGTCCCCGAGTGCATCGCCTTTGCTCTGGTGGCCCATCTCAACCCGCTGATGGGCCTGTATGGCGCGTTCATCATTTGTACCCTGACGGCGCTGTTCGGCGGGCGGCCGGGGATGATCTCAGGCGCTGCCGGCTCGATGGCGGTGGTGATCGTCGCCTTGGTGGTGCAGCACGGCGTGCAGTACCTGCTGGCCACGGTGCTGCTGGGCGGTGTGGTGATGATCCTGTTCGGCCTGCTGCGTCTGGGCAAACTGGTGCGCCTGGTGCCATACCCGGTCATGCTTGGCTTCGTGAACGGCCTGGCCATCGTCATCGCCATGGCTCAGCTGGAGCATTTCAAGGACGGCGAACACTGGCTCAGTGGCACGCCGCTGTACCTGATGATCGGCCTGGTCGCGCTGACCATGGCGGTGGTTTATGTGCTGCCGAAACTGACCCGTGCGGTGCCGCCGGCCCTGGTGGCGATCCTCGGTGTTGGCCTGCTGGTGTACGTGCTCGGGCTGCCTACCCGCACCCTGGGCGACATGGCGCATATCGCCGGTGGCCTGCCGGGGCTGGCACTGCCGGATGTGCCCTGGAATCTGGAAACCCTGAAGATCATCGCCCCCTACGCGGTGCTGATGGCCATGGTCGGCCTGCTGGAAACCCTGCTCACCCTCAACCTGACCGATGAGATCACCGAGAGCCGTGGCTTCCCGGACCGCGAGTGTGTGGCATTGGGCGCTGCGAACATGGTGTCGGGCCTGTGCGGCGGCATGGGCGGCTGCGCGATGATCGGGCAGACGGTGATCAACCTCAGCTCCAATGGCCGGGGCCGGTTGTCGGGGGTAGTGGCCGGGGTGATGATTCTGCTGTTTGTGCTGTTCCTGTCGCCGCTGATCGAGCGCATTCCCCTGGCGGCGCTGGTTGGGGTGATGTTCGTGGTGGCCCAGCAGACCTTTGCCTGGGCGTCGTTGCGGGTGTTGCACAAGGTGCCGGTGAATGATGTGCTGGCGATCGTTGCGGTGACTGTGGTCACGGTGCTCACCGACCTGGCCATGGCAGTGCTGTTCGGTATCATCATCGCGGCGCTCAACTTTGCCTGGCAGCATGCGCGGGAGCTGTATGCCGACACCCATGAGGACGCGGAGGGCGGCAAGCGTTATCAACTGCATGGCACGCTGTTCTTTGCCTCGACCACCTCGTTCCTCAACCAGTTCGACACGGCCGGGGACCCGGCCCAGGTCACGCTGGATTGCCAGCATTTGAGCTTTGTCGACTATTCGGCGGTTGCGGCGCTGAAAACCCTGCGCGAGCGCTATGCCAAGGCGGGCAAGCATTTGCGCGTGGTGCATTTGTCCGAGCGGTGCAAGAAGCTGTTGAAGCGGGCGGGCGAGCAGCACTGAAAACGGTTGCTGTCTGTGTCGGTTTCTTCGCGGGTAAACCCGCGCCTACGGGGGATCGCATACCCCTGTAGGCGCGGGTTTACCCGCGAAGAGGCCGGCACAGGAGAACCACTTACTCTCCGCGGCTCTTCTTGACGATGCCATCGGCAATGCTCGCCGGGGCCTCGGCATAGCGGGTGAACTCCATCGAGAAGCTGGCCCGGCCCTGGGTCATCGAGCGCATCGAGGTGGCGTAGCCGAACATTTCACCCAGCGGCACTTCGGCACGTATCACCTTGCCTGCCGGTGTTTCATCACCGTCCTGGATCATGCCGCGACGTCGGCTCAAGTCGCCGAGGATGTCGCCCTGATATTCCTCGGGCGTCACCACCTCTACCTTCATCACCGGCTCCAGCAACACTGCGCCGCCTTTCTGCGACAACTGCTTGGTGGCCATTGACGCGGCGATCTTGTAGGCCATCTCGTTGGAGTCGACATCGTGGTACGAGCCATCGAACACGGCGGCCTTGAGGTTGATCAGGGGGTAGCCGGCAAGCACGCCGTTCTTCATTTGCTCTTCGATACCCTTCTGGATTGCCGGGATGTACTCGCGGGGTACCACGCCGCCGACGATCTCGTTGATGAACTCCAGGCCTTCTTTGCCTTCATCACCGGGGGCGAAACGGATCCAGCAATGGCCGTATTGGCCACGGCCACCGGACTGGCGCACGAAACGCCCCTCGATCTCGCAGGTATTGCGGATTTTTTCCCGGTAGGCCACCTGCGGCTTGCCGATGTTGGCCTCGACGTTGAACTCGCGGCGCATGCGGTCGACGATGATATCCAGGTGCAGCTCGCCCATGCCCGAGATGATGGTCTGGCCAGTCTCTTCATCGGTACGCACGCGGAATGAGGGGTCTTCCTGGGCCAGCTTGCCCAGCGCGATACCCATTTTTTCCTGGTCGGCCTTGGTTTTCGGCTCTACTGCGACGGAAATCACCGGGTCGGGGAAGTCCATGCGTTCGAGGATGATCGGTTTGTCCATGTCGCACAGTGTGTCACCGGTGGTCACGTCCTTCATGCCGATCAGCGCGGCGATATCGCCGGCACACACGTCCTTGATTTCTGCGCGCTGGTTGGCGTGCATCTGCACCATGCGGCCGATGCGTTCCTTCTTGCCTTTGACCGAGTTGAGTACCGCATTGCCTGAACTGAGCACGCCGGAATAAACGCGGGCGAAGGTGAGGGTGCCGACGAACGGGTCGGTGGCGATCTTGAAAGCCAGTGCCGAGAACGGCTCTTTGTCGTCGGCGTGCCGTTCCAGGTGCTTTTCTTCATCGTCCGGGTCGGTGCCGCGGATGGCAGGAATTTCCGAGGGGGCGGGCAGGTAATCGATTACCGCATCGAGCATCAGCGGCACGCCCTTGTTCTTGAAAGAGGAGCCGAGGATGGTCGGCACGATTTCGTTAGCGATGGTGCGTTTGCGCAATCCGGCCTTGATTTCGTCGACGCTCAGCTCTTCGCCTTCGAGGAACTTGTTGAGCAGTTCGTCATTGGCCTCGGCGGCTGCTTCAATCATGTGCGCGCGCCATTCGTCGGCAAGCGCCTGCAGATCGGCGGGGATTTCTTCTTCGCGGTAGCTGGTGCCCTGGTCGGCATCGTTCCAGTAGATGGCCTTCATCTTCACCAGGTCGATCTGGCCCATGAAGTTTTCTTCGCTGCCGATGGCCAGCTGGATGGGTACCGGGTGGTGCCCCAGGCGCTGATCGATCTGCTTGACCACGCGCAGGAAGTCGGCCCCCTGGCGGTCCATCTTGTTGATGTAGGCCAAGCGTGGCACGTGGTACTTGTTGGCCTGGCGCCAGACTGTCTCGGACTGCGGCTCGACGCCGTCCGCGCCGCTGAATACCACGACCGCGCCATCGAGCACGCGCAATGAGCGCTCCACCTCGATGGTGAAATCGACGTGGCCTGGGGTGTCGATGATGTTGAAACGGTACTTGTGGGCGAACTGCTTGGTCGAGCCTTGCCAGAACGCTGTGGTCGCCGCCGAGGTGATGGTGATGCCGCGTTCCTGCTCCTGGGCCATCCAGTCCATGGTCGCCGCGCCATCGTGCACTTCGCCCATCTTGTGGTTGACCCCGGTGTAGAACAGGATCCGCTCGGTGGTCGTGGTCTTGCCGGCATCCACGTGGGCGACGATGCCGATATTGCGGTACAGCTCGATGGGCGTTGTGCGGGCCATGGCGGACTACCTGTGGGTGGACGGATTCCACCAAGTTAGCAGACCGGTGGAATCCTGCCCTGCCACCGGGCCGTCAGTCGGCCTGGGCTTGCAGCATCCACTGGCCATCTACTTCACGGGCCAGGCCGCTGGCCGGCAGCAAGGCCAGCAGGCGCGTGTGCAGGGCGGCCTCGGTGAAGGTCTTGAGGGTGGTCAGGTCCAGCGCGCCGACCAGGTTGAGATCAGCCTTGGTGTACGACAGCCAGGCTTTTTTCAACACCTGGGCGACGTCGCTGCCGGCGGTGGTGGCGAACCGGCGGTGCCACTGGCGGCCTTCGAAGGTGAAGTTGTGCGCGTGGCTGTAGGTGCTTTGGTCGGCGCCTTCTACGCAGCGGTGGCAGCGGCATGGGCCCTCGCCGAAGGCATTGCGCAGGTAGCTGTTGAAGTCCACGACGGGCTTGAGGGACAGGCGTTTGTCGACTTCGAACAGGTCGGCGATCAGGGGTTCTTCGGCGCTCACTCGGGATCCTCGTGTGGTGTGGCGTGCATCGGCGGGCACCCTAACAGATCGGGGCATTCAGATCACCTGTTGCAGGTGTCCTGCATACCCTGAGCAACATGCGATCCCCGTGGGAGCGGGCGTGCCCGCGAAGAGGCCAGTAGAGACAACAGAGACGGCCTGCCGTACTCTACGCGCCCGTACGCCTATACACCCACCGAGGTAACCCCGTTTGAGCATCAAGTACCCGTACATCGCCACCGTGACCATCAGCGCTGAAGACCGTGGCGGAGATACCGAGGCTTCGGAAAACCCCAGGATGCGCGTGGGCCTGGAAGCGGTGACCGAAACCCTGAAGAAGGTGCATTTCGTCGGTACGCTCGCGGCCCCTGAGAAACCGGCCACGCACATTTGCGTGACCCTGGAGAACGGCCTGACCTATTACGGCCCGATCGTCAACGGCCATGCCGAACTGGAAGGCGGCTGGATCGCCTTCGAGTCCGACATGCTTACCCCGGAAGAACTCGGCCTGTAAGCCTCAGTTCAGTTCTGCCAGGCACTGCTCGAGGATATCCAGCCCTTCCTCGAGCACCTCGGCCTCGATGGTCAACGGCGCCAGCAGGCGAATGATGTGCCGCGCCTTGCCGCTGGGCATCAGCAGCAGGCCCTTGGCGCGGGCCGCTTCCATCACCTTGGCCAGTTGTGCCGGTGCCGGGCTGCCATCGGCATTGGCGAACTCGATCCCTCGCATGGCGCCCACGCCGGTCAGGCGGCCGATGTACGGGCTCAGGCCCGAAGCCTTCCAGCGCTCATAACGGCTGACGATGGCCTGTTCCTGCCGTTCACCCCAGGTTGCAACGTTTTCGTCGGTCATCTGCGCCAGGCTGGCCAAGGCCGCCGCACAGGCAATCGGGTTGCCCGAATAGGTGCCACCCAGGCCGCCCTTGGGCAGCGCCGCCATCAATTCCTTGCGCCCGACCACTGCACCCAGCGGCATACCGCCAGCGATGCTCTTGGCCAGCAGCAGCAGGTCGGGCTCGATACCCAGGCGCGGAAACGCGAAGCGCTGGCCGGTGCGGCCGAAGCCCGACTGGATCTCGTCGATGATGATCAGGATGCCACGCTCGTCGCAGAAGCGGCGCAGGGCCTGGGCGAAGGCCGGGTCCAGGGCAAGGAAGCCGCCTTCACCCTGCACCGGCTCGAAGATGAACGCCGCGACGTCCTCCACGGCCAGCTCGACGCTGAACAGGCGATCCATGGCCTTGAGCGCTTGCTCGCAGGTAACTCCGGTATCCGCGCCAGGGTAGGGCAGGTGATACACCGGCCCGGGCAGTTCGCCGACCCGCTGCTTGTAGGGGGCGACCTTGCCATTGAGGTTCAGGGTGGCCAGGGTGCGGCCATGGAAGCCGCCGTCGAACGCGATGATGGCGCGTTTGCCGGTGGCGCCGCGGGCCACTTTCAGGGCGTTTTCCGCCGCTTCCGCGCCGCTGTTGGTGAGCATGCCGGCCAGTGGGTAGCTGACTGGCACAAACTGGCTCAGTTGCTCCATCAGGGCCAGGTACGGGCCGTGAGGGGCCGCGTTGAAGGCGTAGTGGGTCAGGCGGGTGGCCTGAGCCTGGATGGCCTCGACTACATCGGGGTTGCAGTGGCCCAGGTTGAGCACGCCGATACCGCCGACGAAGTCGATGTAACGTTTGCCGTCAGTGTCCCAGACTTCGGCGTTACGGCCATGGGAAAGTGTGATCGGGTGAACGATGGCAATGGATTGGCTGATACTTTCCTGGTTCATGGGGGCACGCGGACCTTGTTCGAGTTTCTTATTATCCAAGCGTGTCGGCGGGTTATTCCGCAAACGAATTATTCGATTGCGATCATTCCATGGATTCGTGATCTGGCCGGTTTTTTGGGTTGGCTGTGCCGGCCTCTTCGCGGGCAAGCCCGCTCCTACCAGAGGCCACGGCAGGTCAAATCAATCGCCTTCAGCCACCCGCTCCCGGATCCACTGCACGAAGGCCCTGATCTTGGGCACTTCGGCCGCATGCTCGGCATGCGCAATGAAGTGCCTCCCGTTGCTTGCCACAGGGTGGTCCCAGGCCACCACCAGCTTGCCTTCGCTCAGCTCTTCGGCCACCAGATAGCGGGGAATCAGGGCTATGCCGCAGCCGGAGATGGCCGCGCGGATACACAGGTAGAACGTGTCGAAGCGCGGCCCGTGGTAGCTGTTCTGGCTATGCAAGCCAAGCCCCAGGAACCACTCATGCCAGGCCTCCGGCCGTGACACGCATTGCAACAGGCGGTGCTCAGTCAATGCCTGGGCGCTGTCGAAACGGTGGCTGGCCAGCAGCTGCGGGCTGCACACCGGCACCACTTCTTCGCTGAACAACTCGATGCAGGTCGCCCCGGGCCAGGTGCCCTGGCCGAAGAAAAAGGCGACGTCAGCCTTGGCCTGTACCAGGTCGAATGGCTCCAGCTCGTTGCGCACATCCAGGTGAATGCGTGGGTAGCGGTCACCAAAACCCTTGAGCCGGGGCACCAGCCAGCGGGCGCCGAAGGTCGGCTGGGTGGCGATGCGCAGCACTTCGGTTTCGTCGCCGTAGCTGAGGATATAGCGGCTGGATATGTCGATCTGGGTGAGGATCTTGTTCACTTCGGTGAGGTACAGCGCGCCGGCCGGGGTCAGGTGCAGGCGCCGGCGAATGCGCTGGAACAGCGAGTGCGAGAGCATGTCTTCAAGCTGCGCGACCTGCTTGCTGACGGCGCTCTGGGTCAGGTGCAGTTCCTGGGCCGCGCGGGTGAAGCTGAGGTGGCGAGCGGCCGCTTCGAAGCACTGAAGGGCGGTGGTCGAAGGCATCAGGCGTTTGGACATGACGGGCGAATACCGAGCAAAAAAGGAAGGAGTTCATTCCATAAAGGAATTATGTGGTTCGAAAAGGTCGTTTGTTGACCCCGGCCTATAGATTAATACTGACCTGGATCAACGATTACAACCGGTCATGCGAAGAGGAGGTCAATACCCGCTTCGGTCATCTGCAAAAAACAACAACAACACACATCAGAAATTTATAAGAATTCTGCTCAGACCTTCAGCCGCTTTGCTGCGGCCGACCCATTCGAGGGTTCTTCATGGCTTCGCAAGACAACAAGAAACAGCGCTCACTGCAGCACGGCCTGACTTCCCGTCAGGTTTCCATGATCTCCATTGCCGGCATCATCGGCGCCGGGCTGTTCATCGGGTCCTCCAACGCCATTGCCACCGCCGGCCCGGCCATCCTCATCTCCTACGCCATGACTGGCCTGCTGGTCTTGCTGGTGATGCGCATGCTGGGTGAAATGGCCATCGCAAACCCCAACAGCGGCTCTTTTTCCACCTACGCCTCGGAGGCCATCGGGCCTTGGGCGGGCTTTACCATTGGCTGGCTGTACTGGTGGTTCTGGGTGTTGATCATTCCGGTGGAAGCCATTGCCGGTGCTGACATCCTGCATGCCTACTTCCCTGGCGTGCCGTCCTGGCTGTTCGCCTTCCTGATCATGTTGGTGCTGTCGGGCACCAACCTGGTCAGCGTGAAGAACTTCGGTGCTTTCGAGTACTGGTTCGCGTTGGTCAAGGTGGTCGCGATCATTGGCTTCATCGGGGTGTGCACCTTGGCGGTGTTCGGTTTCTGGCCGCTGGCCGAGGTCTCCGGGGTCAGCCGACTGTGGGACAGCGGTGGTTTCATGCCCAATGGGTTCGGGACGGTGCTTGGGGGCGTGCTGATCACCATCTTCTCGTTCTTCGGTGCCGAAATTGTCACCATCGCGGCGGACGAAACCGCCAACCCGAAAGACAAGATTCGCCGCGCCACCAACCTTGTGGTGTACCGCATCGCCATTTTCTACCTGGCGTCGATCTTCCTGGTGGTGTCGCTGGTGGCCTGGAACGACCCCGGGCTGAAAGCAGTAGGGTCGTTCCAGCGTGTACTGGAAGTGCTGAACGTGCCGGGCGCCAAGTTGCTGGTTGACCTGGTGGTGCTGGTGGCGGTGACAAGTTGCATGAACTCGGGGCTGTACACGGCGTCGCGCATGCTCTATTCGCTTGGCGCGCGTGGCCAGGCGCTGAGCGTGACCAAGCGCATCTCCGGTTCCGGCGTGCCGACCGTGGCAGTGATCTTCTCGACCCTGGCGGGTTTCGCTGGCTGCCTCGTCAACTATGTGTTCCCGGGCAAGGTGTTTGGCTTCCTGCTGTCGACCACTGGCGCCATCGCTTTGCTGGTGTACCTGGTCATTGCCGTGTCGCAGCTGCGCATGCGTGCCCGTGCCGAGCGTGAAGGGCGCCCGCTGGAACTGAAGATGTGGCTGTTCCCATGGCTGACCTGGCTGGTGATCGGCACCATCGTCATGGTGCTGGGCTACATGCTGTTCAGCGACGCCTACCGCTATGAGACGCTGATGACTGCCGGGGTGACCGCGTTCATCCTGCTGGTTTCACTGACCCAGCGGCGTACGAAGATGGTTGCCCAGACGGTCTGATGTTTCTGCTTTAATGGGGGCGTTGCGCGCCCCCATTCCAACAAGCACAGGAAGCGTATGACTGATCACACACTTTCCCTTCAAGCCCTCGCGGCCCCTGAGGGTACTTGCTATGGCTGCGGCTGTTCCCACCCCAGCGGCCTGCACCTGCAAAGCCACTGGGACGCCGACGGTGTTCACCTGGTGTGCCGGCACTCGCCCGACAGCACCTTCATTGGCTGGCCTGGCCTGGTTTACGGTGGCCTGCTGGCGATGCTGGTCGACTGCCACTCCAACTGGACGGCGATGGCCTACCACTACCGTAACGAAGGCCGAGAACCGGGCAGCCTGCCGCGTATCGACTGCGTTACCGGCACGCTCAACCTGACCTACCTGAAACCTACGCCGATGGGCGTCGAGCTGTTGCTCAAGGCGCGTGTCGAAGGCGAAGTGGGGCGCAAGAGCCGGGTCATCTGCGAAGTCTGGGCAGAGGATGTACTGACGGTGACGGCCGACTCCGTGTTTGTCCGCGTCGATACCGAAAAGCTCAAGCTCAAGGCCCACGGCCAGGCCTGAGCTGCCAACGCTGATGAGTGGTCGGTGATGGTCAGCGGCTGGGGATGTCTCTAGAGTGACAGGCTCATTCCCTTGGCAAGGTTGATCATGACCGAACTCAGTGCTTTTCCCATTACCCGCAAATGGCCCGCCAAACATCCCGAACGCCTGCAGTTGTACTCGCTGCCGACGCCCAACGGGGTGAAGGTGTCGATCATGCTCGAAGAGATCGGCTTGGCTTACGAGGCGCACAAGGTCAGCTTCGACAACGATGACCAATTGAGCCCCGAGTTCATCTCGCTCAGCGCGAACAACAAGATCCCCGCCATCCTCGACCCGAACGGGCCGGGCGGTCAGCCGCTGCCGCTGTTCGAGTCGGGGGCGATCTTGCAGTACCTGGCGGAGAAGAGCGGCCAGCTGCTCAGCCAGGACCCCGCCCAGCGCTACCAGACCCTGCAGTGGCTGATGTTCCAGATGGGCGGCATCGGGCCGATGTTCGGCCAGGTCGGGTTCTTCCATTTCTTTGCGGGCAAGGAATATGAAGACAAGCGCCCGCGCGACCGCTATGTCAACGAGTCCAAGCGGCTGCTGGGCGTGCTGGATCGGCATTTGAAAGGTCGGCAGTGGATGGCTGAGGAATACAGCATTGCCGACATCGCCATCTTCCCTTGGGTGCGCAACCTGGTGGAGCGCTACAACGCCCGTGACCTGGTGGGCTTCGACCAGTTCAAGGAAGTGCAGCGCGTGCTGGCGAATTTCCTCGAACGGCCAGCCGTGCAGCGTGGCCTGAAAATCCCGGGCTGATCAACCTGTGCAGGGACAACTGCCTTGTGCAAACGTTGAAAGGCCTGCGCGGTGGCCCGTAGGCGCGGGTTCGCCCGCGAAAGGGCCGGGCCTGCTGGCCAATCTCCACCCGCCGTTCAGCGTTGCCGCCGCTACCGTATTCGCGGGTAAACCCGCTCCTACACCTGATCGGGGGTGGACACATGTCGGTGATTGGGCGCAGGCCGTCGTGTAGGCGCGGGTTTACCCGCGAAAGGGCCGGGCCTGCTGGCCAATCTCCACCCGCCGTTCACGGTTGCCGCCGCTACCGTATTCGCGGGTAAACCCGCTCCTACAGAAGGCGGCGTACGGGTTCAGAAGATGTGGTTCAGCAGCCAGTACAGGCTGCCAGCCAACAGCATTGCCGCTGGCAGGGTCAGCACCCAGGCCATCAGCAGATTGAACAACGTGCGTTTCTGAATCCCCGACCCATTGGCGACCATGGCGCCGGCCACCCCCGAACTCAGCACATGCGTGGTCGACACCGGCAACCCGAACATATCCGCCGCGCCAATGGTGCACATCGCCACCACTTCAGCCGATGCGCCTTGGGCATAGCTGAGGTGGGTCTTGCCGATCTTCTCGCCAACGGTGACCACAATACGCCGCCAGCCAACCATGGTCCCCAACCCGAGCGCGATGGCTACAGCCACCTTCACCCACAACGGAATATAGCGGGTGGCGTCGTCCAGCTGGGCCTTGAACAACAGCACTTGGCTGCGGGTGTCGGCATCGAATGTCACCAGGTGGTTTTTCTCCATGAGGCGGATGGCTTCACTGGTCAGGTACATGTCGTTGCGCACGTTGGCCATGGCTTCAGCCGGTACGCGTTTGAGCGAGCCATAGCCTTTGACCTCTTCGCCGATCATCCCGGTCAGCGCCGCCAATGCCGGTACCAGGTGCGGGCTGGCCTTGGGCTGGGCAATGAACAGGGTAAGAACCTGGCGCGGGTCATCCGGGGCCGCTTGCGGGTTGCTGCGCACCAGTGCCTGGCGGGTCACCTCGGCGACGGCGGAAAACTGCAGGGCCTGCGCGTTGGGCATGGTCTTGTTCAGCGCATAGGCCATCGGCAGGGTGCCGACCAGAATCAGCATGATCAGCCCCATGCCTTTCTGGCCATCGTTGGAGCCGTGGGCAAAAGAGACCCCGGTGCACGTCAGAATCAGTAGGCTGCGGATCCACCACGGTGGCGGTGTTTGGCCTTCCGGTGCCTGGTAAAGCGCCTTGCGTTTGACCAGCGCGCGCAGGGCCAGCAGCAGCAGGGCTGCACAAGCAAAACCGATCAGCGGTGAGAACAGCAGGGCATAACCCACCTTGCTGGCCTGGGCCCAGTCCACGCCGCTGGTGCCGTCACGCCCATGCATCAGCGCATTGGCCACGCCCACGCCGATGATCGAGCCAATCAGGGTGTGCGAGGACGATGCCGGCAGGCCCAGCCACCAGGTGCCAAGGTTCCAGATGATCGCCGCCAGCAGCAGGGCGAAGACCATGGCGAAGCCGGCCGAAGAACCCACCTGCAGAATCAGTTCTACCGGTAGCAAGGCGATGATGCCGAAAGCCACCGCGCCACTGGAAAAAAGCACGCCCAGGAAATTGCACAGCCCAGACCACACCACCGCTACCGGCGCCGGCAATGAATGGGTGTATATCACGGTGGCTACCGCGTTGGCGGTGTCGTGGAAGCCGTTGACGAACTCGAAGCCCAGGGCAATCACCAGCGCCAGGCCCAGCAGAAGGAACGGTGTGGCCGTGGTGATGACCGTACCGCTTGCGGTCACATCCTGCTTGAGGCTCCAGGCGGTGTAGGCGATACCCGCCAGCAGCAGGCTGAAGAACAACGTTAAGGTGGCACGCCCAGGTTTGTGGGAGAGCTGCGGGCGAGCGTCGTGTTTGGCCAGTAGTGGGCTGCTGGCCACTGACGGGGTTGCCATGGGGGCTCCGGTTGGCGTTGGGCGAAAGTGCCGAAGGCCTTGAGCATAGAAACAATTCGTAACCCGGCCGTGACCTCGATCAATGAATTATCTAGGCTCAAGACGGACGGTAATGGCAGGAGACGCCCATGATTCGCTGCAAACGTGTCTATGATGCGGTTGAGGATGAAGATGGCCAGCGTGTGCTGGTCGACCGCCTTTGGCCGCGCAACAAACGCAAGGAAGACCTCCATGGGCAGTGGTTGCGCGAAGTGGCACCTTCGAATGAATTGCGTAAGGCGTTCCATCAGGGTGAAGTGGATTTCGCCGGTTTTACCCAGCGGTACCAGCAAGCGCTGGCGGCCCACCCCGAACACTGGTACCCGCTGCTGGACATGGCCAGGAAGGGGACGCTGACATTGCTTTATGCCGGCAAGGACAGCGAGCACAACAATGCCCGGGTGCTGGCCGACTGGTTGGAAAACGAACTGGACAGGAGTGGCCCTGGCAGTTCGCCAGTTTGTTATGCCCAATGAGTGCGATGCGATGTTCTTACAGTTGATTCCCGCCCAAGACATCCACTGCACCTTCGCCCGCGACCTTACGCGCCGCGCCATGTTGCCCTACTACCGTGAATACGACCTGCTGTGGATCGAGGACGCCTTCGACGCGGCCTGGGGCTGGCGCGAGCAGTGGCTGGTGATCGAAGGCGATACGCTGTTGGGTTTTTGCAGCCTCAGCCAGGACCGCCAGGCGCTGTTCATCCGCGAGTTGCACCTGTTGCCTGAGCACCGTGGGCGGGGCGTCGGTAGCTGGGTGCTGGAAGAACTGGCGCTGTGGGCCAGGCAGCGGCGCCTTCCTCTGTTGCGGCTGATGGTGTTCCGCAGCAACCCGGCCCGCCTGCTGTACCAGCGCCATGGCTTCATCGAAATGGGTGAAGACGAATGCTTTGTGCGGATGCAGCGGGATATCAACGTAGTAGCTAAATGATGGCTTGTCGCGACCGCAGAGCATGGGCATAGTGGATCCGCACCTTTACGGCTGCCTGCAGGCGGGCAGGCCGTACTTGAGAGGATAAGGGAAAAGGAGAAGCCCCTATGAACGGAATCGGTCCACGGCTGCGGGAAGAGCGTGAGCGGCTGGGTATGACCCAGCGTGTATTTGGCGATATCGGTGGCGTCGAGCCCAACGCTCAGGGCAAGTACGAAAGCGGTGAGCGCACGCCGCGGCTAGATTACCTGGCGGCATTGGCGACCCGGGGCGTGGATGCGTTGTATGTCCTCAGCGGCCTGCGCACCCCGGCAGCACACGAAGGTTTGAACACGGATGAGTCCGGTTTGCTGGGGGCTTTTCGGAAATTGCGGTCGGATGATCAGGCGGCGCTCTTGCACCTTTTGGAGCGGTTGGCCAACGACGCCAAGCCCCGGCAAATAGTGCGGCCTCTCACAGTCGAACGTCAGTCGTTTCTGACGGAAGCAATGCGTTAGGCCCACCGTGAAAAATTTTGTTAAGGTGGCGGGATCCAATCGCCCTGCTGACGAGGTGTGTGCTTGATTAGGGTCTTAGTGGTCGATGATCACGATCTGGTACGAACCGGTATTACACGCATGTTGGCCGACATAGACGGCCTGCAGGTGGTGGGTGAGGGAGATTCCGGCGAGTCGGCGCTGAAACTGGCCCGGGAGCTGAAACCGGACGTTGTGCTGATGGATGTGAAAATGCCCGGCATCGGCGGCCTGGAGGCCACCCGCAAGCTGCTGCGCAGCCACCCTGACATCAAGGTAGTGGCGGTGACGGTGTGCGAGGAGGACCCGTTCCCCACACGCTTGTTGCAGGCCGGCGCTGCCGGCTACCTGACCAAGGGTGCAGGCCTTGACGAAATGGTCCAGGCCATTCGTCTGGCCTTTGCCGGCCAGCGCTATATCAGCCCACAGATCGCCCAGCAGTTGGCGCTGAAACCGTTCCAGCCGCAGGGCTCGCCGTTCGACGCGCTGTCCGAGCGGGAAATCCAGATTGCCCTGATGATTGTCGGCTGCCAGAAAGTGCAGATCATCTCCGACAAGTTGTGCCTCTCGCCCAAGACCGTCAATACTTACCGTTATCGGATCTTTGAAAAACTCTCGGTCACCAGCGACGTCGAATTGACCTTGCTGGCCGTTCGCCACGGTATGGTTGACGCAAGCCTGTAAAACCTCATGTCCCAAGTCTTTGATGCCAGCGCATTCCTGGCGACCTGCAGCGGTCGCCCGGGCGTTTACCGGATGTTCGACGGCGAAGCCCGGCTGCTTTACGTGGGCAAGGCCAAGAACCTGAAGAAGCGCCTGGCCAGCTATTTCCGCAAGGCTGGCCTTGCGCCCAAGACCGCCGCGCTGGTTGCGCGCATCGCCCAGGTTGAAACCACCATCACCGCCAACGAAACCGAGGCGTTGCTGCTGGAGCAGAACCTGATCAAGGAGTGGCGGCCGCCTTACAACATCCTGCTGCGCGACGATAAGTCCTACCCCTACGTGTTTCTGTCCGATGGCGAGTTCCCGCGCCTGGGCATTCACCGTGGGGCGAAAAAGGCCAAGGGCCGTTACTTTGGCCCGTACCCCAGCGCCGGGGCCATTCGCGAAAGCCTTAGCCTGCTGCAAAAGGCCTTTTCTGTGCGTCAGTGCGAAGACAGCTACTACGCCAACCGCACCCGGCCATGCCTGCAGTACCAGATAAAGCGCTGCAAAGGGCCCTGCACCGACCTGGTGACTGCCGAGGAATACGCAGAGGACGTGCGTCATTCGGTGATGTTTCTGGAAGGGCGTAGCCAGCAACTGGGCAATGAGTTGAACGCCGAGATGGAAAAGGCCGCCATGGCCCTCGATTTCGAAAAAGCCGCCGAGCTGCGTGACCAGATCGCCTTGTTGCGCCGCGTGCAGGACCAGCAGTACATCGAGGGCGGCAGCGGCGATGTCGACGTCATCGCCGCCTTCGTCAACCCGGGTGGTGCCTGTGTGCACCTGATCAGCGTGCGCGGCGGGCGAGTACTGGGCAGCAAGAACTTCTTCCCGCAGGTGGGCATCGAGGAGGAGGTGGCCGAGGTCATGGCCGCATTCCTGTCCCAGTACTATCTGGGCAACGCAGAGCGCGAACTGCCCGGTGAGTTGATCGTCAACGTTGTTCACGAAGACTTCAACGCCATCACCGAAGCGCTGCACACGCTGCGTGGCCGCGAACTGACCATCAGCCACCGGGTACGCGGCACCCGCGCCCGCTGGCAGCAACTGGCCGTGACCAATGCCGAGCAGGCGCTGAATGCCCGCCTGGCCAACCGCCAGCACATGGCTGCGCGCTTCGAAGCCCTGGCCGAAGTGCTGGGCCTGGATGAAGTGCCGCAACGCCTGGAATGCTACGACATCAGCCACTCCAGTGGTGAAGCGACCGTGGCCAGTTGCGTGGTGTTCGGCCCCGAAGGGCCGATCAAGTCCGACTACCGCCGCTTCAATATCGAAGGCGTCACCGCAGGTGACGATTACGCGGCCATGCATCAGGCCCTGACCCGCCGCTATGGGCGCATCAAGGACGGCGAGGGCAAGCTGCCCGACGTACTGCTGGTGGACGGCGGCAAGGGCCAGCTGAACATGGCCCGCGATGTGATGCAGGCGCTGGGCTTCACCGACCTCACCCTGCTGGGTGTGGCCAAGGGCGTTACACGCAAGGCGGGTTTCGAAACCCTGTACCTGAACGATGTGCATCACGAATTTACCCTCAAGGGCGATTCATCGGCGTTGCACCTGATCCAACAGATCCGCGACGAAGCCCACCGCTTCGCTATCACCGGCCACCGCGCCCGCCGTGGCAAGGCCCGTCGAGTCTCCAGCCTTGAAGATGTGGCTGGGGTAGGGCCTAAGCGCCGCCGCGACCTGCTGAAACATTTCGGCGGCCTGCAGGAGCTCAACCGCGCCAGTATCGATGAAATCGCCAAAGCCCCCGGCATCAGTAAAAAGCTTGCCGAGTCGATTTATGCCAGCCTGCATAGCGAGTAGAATGCCGGGCTCAACTTGCAGCCAGTCGTACCGATGAATATTCCAAACCTGCTCACCGTTCTACGCGTCCTGCTCATTCCGTGCTTCATTCTGCTGTTCTACATGCCCTATCAGTGGAGTTACATGGCCGCCAGCAGCGTATTCGCCGTAGCCGCCGCCACCGATTGGCTGGACGGCTACCTGGCGCGTCGACTGCAGCAGAGCACGCCGTTCGGCGCCTTCCTCGACCCGGTGGCCGACAAGCTGATGGTGGCAGTGGCCCTGGTGCTGCTGGTGCAGACCCACGCCAACTTCTGGCTGACCCTGCCCGCCGCGGTCATCATCGGCCGCGAGATCGTGGTGTCTGCGCTGCGCGAGTGGATGGCTGAGCTAGGCGCGCGGGCGCATGTGGCGGTGTCCAACCTCGGTAAGTGGAAGACTGCGGCGCAGATGCTGGCGCTGGTGATCCTGCTGGGCAACCCACCGGCGGTGACCTTCTGGGTGATCCTGGGCTACGGGCTGCTGCTGGTGGCAGCGGGGCTGACGCTGTGGTCGATGGTGCACTACCTGCTAGCCGCCTGGCCGCACCTGCGCGAAGGCTCGGAAAAAAAATAAAAGTTTTTTGAATCAAGGGGTTGACGCTGTTTTAGAAATCGCTAGAATGGCACCCATCACGACGCGGGAATAGCTCAGTTGGTAGAGCACGACCTTGCCAAGGTCGGGGTCGCGAGTTCGAGTCTCGTTTCCCGCTCCAAATAAAGATCTACAGGTTTCAGTCGAAGTCTGTAAGTCGTTGAAAAAAGGCCCTTCGGGGCCTTTTTTCGTTCGAATGCATTCTGTCTCAATCCCCTCCCTCCACGAAATTCAAGTACAAACACCACAACGCGGCGCCCTGGCCGTGACGCCGTGGGCTACCTGGACATATCGCTGATCACGTCAGCGGGCATTTCAAAGATCTCGGGTGCGCTCAACAGGTCCACTGCGGACAGCAAGGCATCGGGATCGATTGGGTCTTCCAGGATCAGGGTGTGCTGGGTGTGATTGTCGGTCAGGCGCAGCGTGGGAGTAGCGTTGAATCCGTTCTCCAAGGCTTGCGCTTTTTGCGTGTTCACGACTTGGGCAGCCTGTTCGCCGGCCAGGCAGCGTTGCAGGGACGGGCCGATGTCCGGATAGTCGTGTCCAGCAGCCAACCCACGGCCGTGGCCTTGAGTATGCAGGTAGACCCAGAGCACCGCCCCCCAAACGCCTTCGCGCCCCTCACGCTGGCCCAGGCATTCGACCCGCCGCGCTTCCCGACTGGCGGCCGGTTCATGCTGGGGGAGGGGCAGGTGATGCCAGGCCAGGTTGACGTGATCGTTGGTGACGATCCAGCGCTGCAGTTGCGGCAGGTAGGCCTGGCAGTGCGGGCATTCGAGTTCGGCGTAGAGGGTGAGGGTGAAGCGCGCTTCGGGGTTGCCGTAGATCCGCGGCGGGCCATCATCGGCGGTGGAACGAAAAGGTAGCGGCAGCCACCAGCACAGTGCCAAAACCGCAGCTGCGAGCCAGCCGCAGGCCCACTTTAGGTTGGTTGCACTCATCCGTTTGCGCATGTTGTTGCTCCTGGCAATTCCAGATCGAACGGCTCGAAACCGTTGCGCCGTTTCCATCCTGAGTCATGCGGAGGGCGGCATCGAGTCCACTGATGCCGAGTTGCTGCATGAGGCTATGACGCTGGCTTGCTCTTCAGGTTCCGTCATCGCCGGTGCCAGTTACGAACGGGTGGCACGGTGCGGAGCTACGGCTCCTTCTTTGTTTCAACGATGGACGCTGCGGGGTTAAACGCTTTCGATAGAAGTGGCGCCGCGGCGGTTTGGAAGTAAATTCACACGATGTCCCGCTGCCCCTTAAACGCATGGCCTGCAGGCAGCATGCGTCAGCGCAGGTGCATGCCTGAACCTGGAAGCCCTGCTCAATCAGCCAGCTTTTCTGAGCTTCGGTTTTGCTCGCGAGGGGATTCGCGGTTTGATTCCTCAGGTAGGCCAAGGCGAATCGGGCAAGCGGCTGAAGCGTTACTCTCTGGTCCTGTTGCCTTGTCTTGCGTATCTGGATTGACGCACGAATCAACGGATTTTCCACGCGATGACGGCGAGCAGATGATTGTGCAGGTTCTTAAGGAGCATGGCATTCTCGCTGATGTTTGCCATTGCCACTTTGGACGCCCCCCTATCCTGAGCGAGTTTACTGGTGCAGTACGGAGAGTCCGCCTTGCATTGAGTATGTAGGGCCTCGTCGTGCACCGCATCACGCTCGAAATCGCTGATGACCCGGCCGTTCAGGTTGATCTGGTGCAGGTGCCCGCTACCGTAGTACAGGTGGTTGAGTTCGCGTTGGTCGGGCAGGACTAGCGTCTGCAGGTTGCCCAGTTCGTCGTAGCGGTACTGCAGCAAGCCAGCGCTGTTGGTTTCGCTGAGCAGTTGCCCGTTGGCGTCGTAGGTGTAGTCGAGTTGCTGCTTCTTGCCTTGATTGTCTGTGAAGGTGATGGACAGCAGATTGTCGGCCGCGTCGTAGCGATAGTCGGTGGTGCCATCTTCAGTGCGCTTGCTGACAAGCCGGCCGATGGCGTCCCGTTCAAAGTCGTGGCGGATGGCAGTCGTCCGTGTCGGCGGGGCGTTGTCGGACAGCGGTGGCTGCTCGTCTGGAAATTCAGGCGAGAGCACTGGAATTCAATGGACCGATGTCGAAAGCCCGGTTCAGCTCTTTAGTTACATGCTCAACGACCTACAAATGGAAGAGGATCAAGCTTTCTAAGTCAATGACGAAAGGAATCACTCGGGCTCAGGCGACTCAGCTATTTAGCGCTATTTTGAAGATTGCTTCAGTGCTTTTATATTTCATTGTTTCATTGTTTCATTGTTTCATTGTTTCAATGTTTCAAGGGTTCTTGGGTTTTGGGGGTTCCCAATATTTGGCTCCTTGGGAGTTTATTAAATTTTCCAAGAAGTCTGACAAGGTTTTCGCAAGTTCTGGCCATTCTTTCCTTGGGTCTAAAGGCATGCATAACAAAATATTACCTTTATCAGTTATCAATAAAAGCTCGGAATCGCCGTAAAAACGGCCAAATATAAGATCGTTTTCGTGTACGTCCTTGGCTCTTGTGTATTGCTGGTTGCTTGTTTCAGTGATGCACTCTTCTGGGGTAAGTATTTCAATTCCCCACTGCTGGTATAGCTGATCCTTAAATAACTCTGTTTTTTCGCTGATTCTCCAAAGCTCTTTAAGTTCGCTACGCATCTGTGTGGGTATCTTAGATATTTTTCGTTCGGTGGCCCCAGCGGAAAACGAGGAGGTTAGTAGAAAGGGGCACTCCTCTCCGAAGTGGAAGGCGGTTCGTGGGCTGCTCCATTCGGACTTTATTTTTTTTACTATCAATCTTAATTTTTCATGGTTCATTATATTCTTGCCAGAATTTGTTATACATTTCTTGGTGGGTTTTACGCTGAACGGGAACTAGGTTCCAGAATTTATTATCGCCACCATATTCACGGGGTTTTATGTGATGTATATCATACTCGCCCCAACCTCCGCGAGGCGTCGCATACCCCCGATCATACCATCCTTTAATGAATGCACCACGTTCGGATGCGCCCCATGGTACGCGATGTGAGAGAGGTACTTTGCCGTCTATTTGGGTTGGGAATGGAATGCTGCGCCCAGTTCTCGGATCTGTAATTTTAGGGTAAAGCCTTAGGGTGGCACGTAGGCGCAAAATTAAAGTAGGTATTGTTGGAGTAGATTGATTGCAGGATAGACCGAGTGGGTCTATCCAGTTTGTTGTGCTCGGTGCATATCTGTAGAGATTTGCGCCGCCGGAAATTCCTATTGGATCAGGTTGCGTGAAATGACCGCTGTGGGCATCGTAAAATCTGAATGTGTTGTAGGAAAGTGCTATTTCGCGATCGTAGTATTGTCCTTGGTATTTTAAATTTTGTTCCCTCGCTTCTTCCTGAGAATGCCATTCGTCTGTAGGGGTTCCCCATCCCCGGAACTCACTCCGCCAAATGGTGCGCCCTTTACTATCTGTAAGTTGCTCAGGTAAACCTGGTAAAGAAGTATGAAAGTAATTGATTTCTTCGCTGCCGGGCCGCCCGTCAATGCGTGCCAGGGCTTCGTAACTGTCCGGAGTGGCATACACATACAAGCTAGCCAGCCCACTCTGCACTTCTTGCAGCAAGCGCAACCCTTGCCAGTGAAACAACACCCGCCGACGCGGTTCTGGATAGTCCCTCTGATAAACCTCCTTGCTAATCCGCCTCCCCAACGGGTCATAGGCAAACACCACCCGCTCACGCTCGCCACTGCGGTACTGCTCCACGCAAACCAGCCGCTGCTCGGCGTCATACTCGAAATACTGTACCCAATTGCTACCGATCCGCTTCTCGCACAGCCGCCCAAAGCGGTCATAACGGTAGCGCTTGTCCTGATACACCAACACCCGGTTGTGCTTGATCAGGCCATTGAGCTTGGGGCCGTCGAACAGATTGCCGGCCTTGTCGTACTTGAAATCCTCGACCTGCGTGGCTTGCCAGTTGGGGCGTGACTGCTGAACGGTTTGCAGTTGCTCGTTGAGGTCGTATCGGTCTGGCAATGCCGCTGCTACTTGGGCTTGGCGCTGTGCTGATGCTGGTCGCCATCTGGTGGCTCGGCCCGCAATGGACGTGGCGCGATCAGCAGCCGTTGGCCAGTGTGGCGCATCGTAGTATGGCCAGCCTGGTGTTCGTGTTGGTGGCGCTGTTGTGCTGGCTGGTTG
Organism: Pseudomonas sp. NBRC 111139; assembly: GCF_001753955.1. NCBI lineage: Bacteria > Pseudomonadati > Pseudomonadota > Gammaproteobacteria > Pseudomonadales > Pseudomonadaceae > Pseudomonas > Pseudomonas sp. NBRC 111139. The sequence goes on along the minus strand of NZ_BCBP01000023.1, from coordinate 27,996 downwards.
TCTTGAGAACGCGCTTTCGCCGCTTGCAAGCAGAACGTCAGCAGGCGATGGCTGCCGAGGTGGATCCGGCGCAACCGTTCGTTCATGCACAAGAGAAGGCGTTGAGCCAAGGGCTCGCACGCTACCTGGACAATGCCGGTGGGCGTCGTGCGCTGTACCGATTGCCGTGGTACCTCGTGCTGGGCGCCAGGCAGGCCGGCAAGAGCAGCTTTATTGACTGCACCGATCAAAGTTTCTCGTTGACCCGCATCGACAAGGCGCAGGCACGGGGACGGCCAGCGCAGGCGCTCGCCTACCCCGTGGGGTGGTGGATCAGCAATGACGCGGTGATCATCGACCCGCCCGGTGCCTTTATCAGCCAGAACGGCCCCGCAGATTCGCTGGGCAGTGACTCCACTGACGTTGAGTCTTCGGTACCGTCTGGAACCCAAGCCAAACTGTGGCAGCATCTGTTGGATTGGCTGCAGCGCAATCGAAGCCAGAGAGCCCTAAACGGCCTGGTGCTGGTTGTCGACCTGCCCGCGCTGCTGCAGGGTACCGTCGAGCAACGCACGGCACTTGCCCACCTGCTGCGCACACGTCTTTACGAGGCGAGCAGCCAGTTGGGCTCGCGCTTGCCGCTGTATGTCGTGTTGAGCAAATTCGATCTGCTGGACGGCTTCGACCAATTCTACAACAAGCTTTCGGCCGCCAAGCGCAACAGCCTGTTTGGATTCACGTTCAAGCTGGATGCTGTCGACACCTTCGACGCTTGGCTGGGCGAGTATGGCGAACACTACGATCGGTTGCTGGAGCAGCTGTTCGAGCAGGTGATCGATCATCTGGACGTGCAGGGTAGCCCTGCGTTGCGTTCACGTCTCTACTCACTGCATAGGCAGTTGCTCGGGTTGCGTCCAATGCTGTTGAGTTTTCTGCGCGAGACCTTGGCAAGTGACCGTTTCACCACCCCGGCGCTGGTGCGCGGTGTGTATTGGTCGTCAGTCGTACAGCACGGTGACGTGCGCAACGCCTTTGTCCGTGAGGCGGCGCAGCCTTACAAGACCAGCCTCCCCTTGCTGGAGGGCAAGGCGCAGGGCAAGGCGTTGGCCTACTTCATTCAACAGGCCTTTGGGCGGGTCATCTACAAGGAGGCCGGCCTTGCCGGCGACAACGTCAGGGTGGCACGGCGCAAGCGCCAATTGCTGTGGGTGGGTGCTTCTGTAGGCGTTCTGGCCTTCTGTATCGCTATTGCCAGCTGGCATCGTTACTTCGACATCAATGGCGTCAAGGCCGCCAGCGTGCTGGCCAAGAGCCGGGAATACAGCCATCACGAAGTGGATCAGCGTCTGGACCCGACCGGGCGCAACTTGCTGGCGCCGCTGGACCAGATCCGCGATGCGGTAGCAGTGTTTGGCGACTACCGCGCTGCGTGGCCGGGTGTTGCTGATCTGGGGCTGTATCAGGGCCGTGCCATCGGGCCGACCGTGGATGAGGCGTACCTCAGTTTGTTGTCCAGGCGCTTCCTGCCTGCGTTGGCCAGTGGCGTGATCGATACCATGGATGCGGCGCCCCCCCGGCAGCGAGCAGCAAATGGCCGCGCTCCGGGTTTACCGGATGCTCGAGGATCGCCGGAACCGCCGAGCGGAATGGGTCGAGGACTGGATGGCGCGACAGTGGCAACAGGCCTTCCCCGGCCAGGGGCAGCTGCAACGTGACCTCATGCGGCACCTGAAGTATGCCCTGGCCTACGCGGATACCGACCTGCCGCAGTATCGCCAGCGGGTCAGCGACGTGCAGCAGACCCTGCGTAAGGTGCCGTTGCCACAACGCGTGTATGCGGGCCTGAAGCAGCAGGCCCAGGAGCAGTTGCATACTGGTCTGGACCTGCGTCATCAGGTGGGCCCTGCGTTCGATGTCGTTTACCAGCCGTCTTCCGGCTCGAGCCAGGGCGACAACGGTGTTTTGCTGGCGGCCATGCTCACCGCCAAAGGCTTCAAGGAGTATTTTGAACCGCGTAGTCAGCGCTTTACGGAAATGGCAATGATCGACCAGTGGGCACTGGGGGAACGTGCTCAACTGGACTACTCCGATGCCGACCAGGCTGCGCTGAACGAGCGCCTGCGCAATCTGTACAGCGCCGACTACATCGACAGCTGGCGCCGCGCCTTGAACGCATTCTCCGTGGCGGATTTTCGAGACCTGGATCATGGCGTCACGATCCTTGAACAGTTGGCCGGGCCAGCGGCACCGGTGCACCGATTGCTGGAGACGGTTCGCGACAACAGTTCGCTGTCATCACCGGTGAATGTTGGCGTGGCGGATGAGGCCCCCTCGCTTGTTTCGGTCAACAGCAAGCCCGAGCAACAACACGCGCTGGCCATCCAGCGGGCGTTTGCAGGCTTGAGCGCCATGTTGCACGCTGCAGGCGAAAAACCGAGCTACTACGATGAAATGCACGCAGCCATAGCCGCCGTCCACGACTATGCCAAGGCGGTACAGGGTAGCCCAGACCGGGGCAAGGCCGCGCTGCACGCGGTGCATCAGCGCTTTTCAATGACCGGGCACGACCCCATCGGCACCTTGCAACGCATCGCCACTGGCTTGCCGGAGCCAATCAACCATCACGTCAGAAAGGTGGCAGAGCAAACGGCGCAAGTGCTGAACGTTGAAGCGCTGCGCGAGCTGGAGCGACGGTGGGATGCTGAAGTCTACAGCTTCTTCCAGCAGCGCCTGGCCGAGCGCTACCCATTCGTCGTCAGGGCACCCGACGCTTCGCTGGAAGACTTTGAAGCGTTCTTCGGACCGAAGGGGCGACTGCAGCATTTCCAGGATCAATACCTGAAGCTTTTCCTCAAGGACAATCTGGAAGCCTTGCAGGCTGGTCTGCAGGGGCGTTCCCTGATCCGTCCCGATGTGATCGAGCAGCTGGCACTGGCTGATCGCATCCGCGAAACGTTCTTTGATCAGCGCGGTAACCTCAGCGTGCAGTTCAGCATCGAGCCTTTGGGGCTCAGTGCAAATCAACGCACCAGCCTGCTGGATCTGGATGGCCAGCTGATTTCCTACACCCACGGCCCAAGTCAGATCACCGGCATTGTCTGGCCCAATACCTTGGGGCAACACGTGCGCAGCAACCTGACCCTGCTCAGGCAGAACGGCAATAGCAGCAGCCTGGAGTATCGAGGGCCTTGGTCGATGTTCCGCCTGCTCAGCCGCGGTTCGCTCAATGGACGTACGGCAACCAGCGTGGACCTGAGCTTCAGGACGGGTGATGGTGTGATGCGCTATCGGCTGAACGCGGAAAAGGCCTTCAACCCAATTACTCAACAACCGTTCAAAGGTTTTCGGTTGCCCCGAGGGTTGTTGCAACAGCCAGCCAGGGTGGCGTTGGTCGAACAGGCGGATGTGCCTGTCATGTAAGCAGGAGGCGGTGCGAAACGAAGAGCGCGTCCAGGCACTGCATGACTGTACCCACGCTATCGAGCAGCTGAAGTCGGACATGCGCACGGTGCATGCTCAGGGGCGGGGACGTACAGGCATGCTGAAGCGCTGATCAAGCCCAGAACCCAACCAGCACCAACGCCGCCACACCCAGCCCGACCGCAACCGAGCAGCCGCCCAGCGACAGCGCCGCCCGGCCTTGCCGATACCAGCCGTCATGGCCCAGTTGCCGTGCCGGCGCCAGCAGGCTGCGCCACCGCAGTTCCGTATCGTGAAACGCCTGCAAGTTCGCTGTATCGGCATCCAGCCAGCGGCGGAAGTCGATACGCTCGCACGCCGTCACCTGCGGGCTCTGCAAGCGCACATACCATTGCCCGGCCACGCTCGCCAGCACATCCCGGCGCGAGCGGCCAGCCTGCAGCGCCTGGCCCATGTTGCGCTCGATAGTCGCCAGTGGCAGGTCAAGGCGCGCAGCGATGCTGGCGAAGTCCAGCTGATCGAGGCGGTTGAGCAGAAATACTTGCTGTACGCGCCGTGGTAGCCGCTTCAGTGCATGCAGCAGGGCATCGTCGGCATCGTGCTCGGCAGCAGGCGTGGGGTGCTCAAGGGGCAGCAGCAGACGGGTCATGGACAGCTCCTTGCTCTATAAAGGGGAGGAGGGGGGCATCTTCCTTGATGCGGAAACAGCGTAGGCGAAACGAGATTGATTCTCAAGTGCTGATTCCGCAAAGTTTTGTAACGAGCGTTCACGCCCTGAAACACCTTTGCTATCATGCGCGCCATCACGATCTTCATTAGCCTGAAGAGCCAAAAAAAAAGACCCGGCAAAAAAGCCGGGTCAAAAACCGTGATTAGCCTGATGAGGAGATAATCTGAGAGCGACCTAAGCTTTCAGGTTATCCAGCGGATCTCGCGATCAGCTGAGTGCAATAATAATCGTTATCATTTGCCAGTCAAATGAATTTTCGCTAATCCGGTAAAAAAGTTTTACCGGCGCGCTTCCTTGTCCCGGCAATCGGGGCCTTTGCCGTTACCTGGCCATCACGTTCTCTCCCTTCTTTTTTGTCTATAAACCCGCTCACTCGGTGCGTTTGTGCTCCAGCAGTGCGCGAGCCATGTCCATCATGTGCATCAACGCGAACGTCAGTTCTCGCTGGCTGCCGTGCTGGTGAGTGGCGGTTTCCTGGGCGGTGGCTGCAGCGCAGCGCAGCAGGGCGATGGCGTGTTCCTGGGCCTGGTCGCCGGTTACGCCTTCGTGCAGGGTCCAGATTCTGTTGTCCAGGGTGGGCCGCGGTGGGTTGGGGTTGAGGTAATAGTCGAGCGCGCGGCGTGCGGCTTCGCTGTCGAGATCTGTTTCGTCGTTTTTCGATGGTTTCATGGCAATACCTGCTGATTTCCCTTCAAGCACACTGGAATCACAGAATAGGTCAAGCTGTACTATGTAGTGCCAAATAAATAATTCAGATTGTGTATTGCAGCGGTTAATACAGTCCGTATTGTTGCCGCTCATGGAAAACTGGAACGCATTTCTCAAGCGCTACAAGCGCGAACATAACCTCAGTCAGCTCCAACTGGCCGAGCGCCTGGGCATGACGCAGGGGGGCGTGGGGCATTGGCTGCGTGGCACGCGTCGGCCGACGCTGGAAACCATCAATGAAAAGCTGGAGAAGCTTGGGCTGGTGTTTCTGGAAGCCCAGGTCATGGTGGTCGAGCGCGACATCGTGCGTGAAGCGCAAGGGCTCTATACGGCCGAGCAGCCGGTTTCAGCCGAGGCGCTGCTCTATGCCAGCTTCCGCTTCCCGGTGCTGAGTTGGGCTGACCTGCAGGGGCCATTGCCTGAAACGAGCACGTCCCATGAGCAGACGGACTATATGCCCGCCGGCAATGCGTTCTGGCTGGTGGTGGAAAACGACTCGATGAACGCGGCCAGTGGTAAGAGCGTGCCCGAGGGCATGCGCGTGCTGGTAGATACCGGGCTGGAGGCACAGCCCGGCAGGTTGGTCATTGCACGGCAGCCGGGGCGCCCGGCGGTATTGCGGCAGTTGGTCGAAGAGGGTGGAGACAAGATGCTCAGGCCACTGAATACGCGCTATCCGACGGTTTTGTGTGAAGAAGGCTGCGCGTTTCTGGGAGTGGTGGTGCGGGTACATGGGGCCTTCTAGGCTGCCGGGTTGCTGCGAAGCTGTGTCACGCCACAAGGCCGCTATACGTGAGGGGCATGCCAGCCATGAACATGGATAAGTGGATTGCCCTCGTTCGCGACCGGATGGAGGAATTAGGGCTTACCCAAGAGCAGCTTGCCGAGCGCGTAGGCGTGTCGCAAGGCAGTGTAGGACATTGGGTGAACAAGCGGCGCCAACCGAAGCTCGAGTCGATGAACCGCACTTTGGTTGAGATTGGCATGCCCCACTACTGCGTCCGCTTGCAATTGCGTATTCACGGGCAGGCTGATGGTGAACGTTGTGTTTCTGGGGTGGATGACGATGATGACGAACCCGACCTCATGCGATACATCGTCTGCTTCCGTTACCCGGTGCTGGGTTGGAGTGAGTTAGAGGCTGCAACGGCTGTAGAGCCTGCTGTTTTCGAGCAGACTGACTACCTGGCACAGGGCAAGGCGTTCTGGCTAACCGTGGAAAACGATGCCATGAGCGCTGTCAGTGGCCGCAGTGTGCCGCAGGGCATGCGGATGCTGGTGGACCCGGGTGTAGAGGCTGAGGCGGGGCGTTTGGTTATCGCTCGTCAGCCCGGCAAACCGGCGTTTTTCCGCGAGCTGGCCGAGGAAGGTGGGCAGCGTTATCTGAAGGCATTGAACAGTAACTACCCGGCGCTGTTGTGCGAAGAGGGTTGCGAATTTCTTGGGGTGATCGTGCGGGTGCATGGGGCCTTTTGAAAGGGTTTGAGTAGCGGCGGCAACGGTGAACGGCGGATGGAGATTGGCCAGCAGGCACGGCCTCTTCGCGGGTGAACCCGCTCCTACAGGACGGGCTGTGTCCAACCTCCGGTGTGTGTCCACCACCAATCTGCGTAGGAGCGGGTTTACCCGCGAATACGGTAGCGGCGGCAACCGTGAACGGCGGGTGGAAATTGGCCAGCAGTCACGGCCTCTTCGCGGGTGAACCCGCTCCTACGGGCTGTTGCAGGGGCGGCCTTGTGTTGCGTTAGGGCCGCAAAGCGGCCCTACGGCACCGTTATTCCACCAGTTCGACCAGCACAGTCCCTTCGCTGACCATGTCCCCCTCCAGGCAGAACAGCGCCTTCACTGTGCCGGCATGCGGCGCACGAATGCTGTGCTCCATCTTCATGGCCTCCAGTACCACCAGCGCAGTACCGGCTTCCACCACCTGCCCAGGTTCGACCAGCACCCGCACGATACTGCCGTTCATGGGCGCACCCAGCCCACCCTGATGGCTGTGGCTGGCTTCGGCCTCGGCAATCGGGTCGAAGGCTTCGATGGCATGCATTTCGCCATCCCAGTGCAGGTACAGCGTGCCACCCCGATGGATTGCCAGATGCTGGCGACGCACGCCGTTCTGGTCATGCACCAACTGCTCACCTTGCAGCTGCCAGGTAGAAGCAGCGCTGCGTTCCAGGGCCACTGCCTGATCGTGCCCAGCACTCACCAGATGCAAGCTGCTGCGTGCCGGCAGGCCCAAGCGAAGTCCATTACGCCCGCTCCACGGCGAATGGCGATCGTCTTCGCGCTGATGCCCCGCCTGGCCCTGCAGCCAGGCTTCGGCTGCCGCTTCCCAAAAGCCGGCCGGCAGCGCACGTGGCGCCGGTAGCAGCACATCCTGGTGGCGGGGAATGAAGCCGGTGTCCAGCTCTGCCGCCGCGAACGCAGGGTGCGCGAGAATGCGGCGCAGGAAGGCGATGTTGGTCTTCAATCCGCCAATGGCAAACTCGTCGAGCATGGCCAGCAAGCGCAGGCGTGCCTGTTCGCGGTTTTCACCCCAGGCAATCAGCTTGCCCAGCATCGGGTCGTAGAACGGCGACACCACATCGCCTTCGCTGACCCCACTGTCCACCCGCCGACCTTCGCCAGGTGCCGATTCACGGTACAGCGCCAATTTGCCGGTCGCGGGTAAAAAATCGTTGGCCGGGTCTTCGGCATACAGGCGCACTTCGATGGCATGGCCGATCAGCGGCACCTGTTCCTGTGTGATCGGCAGGGCTTCGCCACAGGCCACGCGAATTTGCCAGGCAACAAGGTCCAGGCCGGTGATGGCCTCGGTGACCGGGTGTTCCACCTGCAGGCGGGTGTTCATCTCCATGAAGAAGAATTCGCCACGTGCATCAAGTAGAAACTCCACGGTGCCAGCACCCACGTAACCGATAGCCTGGGCGGCACGCACCGCCGCTTCGCCCATGGCCCGGCGCAGTTCGGGCGACAGGCCGGGGGCAGGGGCCTCTTCCACCACCTTCTGATGGCGGCGCTGAATGGAACAGTCGCGTTCGTTAAGGTACAGGCAGTTACCGTGCTGGTCGGCAAACACCTGGATTTCGACATGGCGCGGCTTGAGCACGTACTTTTCCACCAGCATGCGCGCATCGCCGAACGACGACTGTGCCTCTCGCTGGGCCGACGCCAGGGCGTCGGCCAACTGGCTTTCTTCCTCGACCACTTTCATGCCCTTGCCACCGCCGCCAGCGCTGGCCTTGAGCAGCACCGGGTAGCCGATGCGTTCGGCCGCGGCGCGGAAGGTGTCCAGGTCTTGGGCCTCGCCATGGTAGCCCGGTACCAACGGCACGCCGGCGGCCTCCATCAGCGCCTTGGCTGCCGATTTGCTGCCCATGGCGTCGATGGCGCTGGCCGGTGGGCCGAGGAATATCAGCCCGGCCTGCTCGATGGCGCGGGCGAAACCTGCGTTCTCGGACAGAAAGCCATAACCAGGGTGGATGGCCTGGGCGCCGCTGGCCTTGGCTGCGGCCAGCAGCTTGTCGACCAGCAGGTAGCTTTCGGCAGCCTTGGTGCCGCCCAGGTCGACGCGGATGTCGGCTTCGCGGCTGTGACGGGCGTCACGGTCGGTGGCGCTGTGCACGGCGACAGTGGTCAGGCCCATGGCCTTGGCGGTGCGCATCACCCGGCAAGCGATTTCGCCGCGGTTGGCGACCAGCAGGGTGGTCAAAGCGGGGCGGCTCATGGGCGCGGCTCCTTCTTGTCAACGGTTTGCCAGGCAGGGCGGCGTTTTTCCAGGAAAGCGCGCAGGCCCTCCTGGCCTTCGGCGCTGACGCGGATACGGGCGATGGTGTTTTCGCAGTAACGGCGCAGGGCCGGGCTGAGTTCGCCGTCGTCCACTTCGCGCAGCAAGTCCTTGGTGGCGCGCAATGCTTGTGGGCTGTTCTGCAGCAGGTTGCTTATCCAGGCTTCCACGTGGTCGTCCAGTTCGCTGGCCGGGTATACCTCGGCCAACAGGCCCAGCTCGCGGGCGCGCACGCCAGTGAAACGCTCGGCGGTGAGGGCGTAGCGTCGCGCGGCGCGTTCGCCAATGGCCTTGACCACGAACGGGCTGATCACCGCCGGGGCCAGGCCGATGCGTACTTCCGACAGGCACAGCTGGGCGTCCTCGGCGCCGATGGCCATGTCGCAGCAGCTGATCAGGCCCAGTGCGCCGCCGAAGGCTGCGCCTTGCACCACGGCCAGGGTCGGGGCCTTGAGGCGGTGCAGGGCGTACATCAGCTCACCCAGTTCGTGGGCGTCATCCAGGTTGGTGTTGAAGTCCAGTTGTGCCGACTGCTGCATCCAGGCCAGGTCGGCACCGGCGCTGAAGTGCCGGCCACGGCCGCGCAGCAGCACAAAGCGCAGGCTGGCGTCTTCGGCCAACTGGTCGATGGCCACGATCAGCTCGCGGATCATCTGCGCGTTGAAGGCGTTGTTCTTGTCCTCGCGGCTTAACCACAGGGTGGCAAAGCCGCGCGGGTCGCGGATCACTTCAAGGGTGCTGAAATCGCTCATGGGTCACATCCGGAAAATGCCGAAGCGGCTCTGTTCGATCGGCGCGTTCAGCGCGGCAGACAACGCCAGGCCGAGGACGTCGCGGGTCTGTGCCGGGTCGATGACGCCGTCGTCCCACAGGCGGGCGCTGGAATAATAGGGGTGGCCCTGACGCTCGTACTGGTCGAGGATCGGCTGCTTGAGCCTGGCTTCGTCTTCGGCACTGAATGGCTGGCCGCTGCGTTCGCTCTGCTCGCGCTTGACCTGGGCCAGCACCCCGGCGGCCTGTTCGGCGCCCATCACGCCAATCCGTGCGTTGGGCCACATCCACAGGAAGCGCGGGTCGTAGGCGCGGCCGCACATGCCGTAGTTGCCGGCACCAAAGCTGCCGCCGATGATCACCGTGAACTTCGGCACCTGGGCGCAGGCCACGGCGGTGACCAGTTTGGCGCCGTGCTTGGCGATGCCGCCTTCTTCGTATTTCTTGCCGACCATGAAACCGGTGATGTTCTGCAGGAACAGCAAAGGGATGCCGCGCTGGCAGGCCAGTTCGATGAAGTGCGCGCCTTTTTGCGCGGCTTCGGCGAACAGGATGCCGTTGTTGGCCAGGATCGCCACCGGGTAGCCATGCAGGTGGGCGAAACCGCACACCAGCGTGGTACCGAACAGCGCCTTGAACTCATCGAACACCGAGCCATCGACCAGGCGGGCGATCACCTCGCGCACGTCGAACGGTTGCTTGGCATCGGCCGGCACCACGCCGTACAGCTCATCGGCCGCATACAGCGGTGCCACCGGTGCCAGGCGTTGTAGCTTGCCCTGCTTGTGCCAGTTGAGGTTGGCCACGCTGCGCCGGGCCAGGGCCAGGGCATGTTCGTCGTTGTCGGCATAGTGGTCGGCCACGCCGCTGGTGCGGCAATGCACATCGGCGCCCCCCAAGTCTTCGGCGCTCACCACTTCACCGGTGGCGGCTTTTACCAACGGCGGCCCGGCGAGGAAGATGGTCGCCTGCTGGCGCACCATGATCGCTTCGTCGGCCATGGCCGGCACGTAGGCGCCGCCAGCGGTGCACGAGCCCATCACCACGGCGATCTGCGGGATGCCTTGCGCGCTCATGTTGGCCTGGTTGAAGAAGATGCGCCCGAAATGCTCGCGGTCGGGGAACACTTCGTCCTGGCGTGGCAAGTTGGCGCCGCCGGAGTCCACCAGATAGATGCACGGCAGGCGGTTCTGCAGGGCGATGGTTTGTGCACGCAGGTGCTTCTTCACCGTCAGCGGGTAGTACGAACCGCCTTTTACCGTGGCGTCGTTGGCCACGATCATGCATTCCACGCCTTCCACGCGGCCGATGCCGGCAATCACGCCCGCCGCTGGCACGTCTTCGCCGTACACCTCATGGGCGGCCAACTGGCCGATCTCGAGGAACGGCGAGCCCGGGTCCAGCAGGCGGTCGATACGCTCGCGCGGCAGCAGTTTGCCACGCGAGGTATGCCGTTCCTGGGCCTTGGGCCCGCCGCCCTGGGCAACCTGGGCGAGCAAGCCGCGCAGGGCCTGGACCTGTTCGAGCATGGCCGCGCTGTTGACGGCAAATTCTGCCGAACGCGGGTTGATCTGGGTGTGCAAGGTAGCCATGTGCGCCCGTCCCTTATGTTCAGCGGGTTTCGTTGAACAGTTCGCGGCCGATCAGCATCCGGCGGATTTCGCTGGTGCCGGCACCGATTTCGTACAGTTTGGCGTCGCGCAACAGGCGCCCAGCCGGGAATTCGTTGATATAGCCGTTGCCGCCAAGAATCTGGATCGCCTCCAGGGCCATTTGCGTGGCGCGCTCGGCGGTGTACAGGATCACCCCGGCAGCATCCTTGCGGGTGGTCTCGCCACGGTCGCAGGCCTGGGCCACGGCATACAGGTAGGCGCGGCTGGCGTTCAGCTGGGTGTACATGTCGGCAATCTTGCCCTGGATCAGCTGGAACTCGCCGATGCTCTGGCCGAATTGCTTGCGGTCGTGGATATACGGCACCACCAGGTCCATGCAGCTTTGCATGATGCCGGTCGGGCCGCCGGACAGCACCACACGTTCGTAGTCCAGGCCGCTCATCAGGACGCGCACGCCGCCGTTAAGCTGGCCCAGAATGTTCTCTGCCGGCACTTCCACGCCGTCGAAGAACAGCTCGCAGGTGTTGGACCCACGCATGCCAAGCTTGTCGAACTTGTTGCTGCGGCTGAAGCCCTTCCAGTCACGCTCGACGATGAACGCGGTGATGCCGTGCGCACCCTTGTCCAGGTCGGTCTTGGCGTAAATCACGTAGGTGTTGGCGTCTGGACCGTTGGTGATCCAGGTCTTGCTGCCGTTGAGCACGTAGTGATCGCCGCGTTTTTCTGCGCGCAGTTTCATCGACACCACGTCGGAGCCGGCATTGGGCTCGCTCATGGCCAAGGCGCCGATGTGCTCGCCGCTGATCAGCTTGGGCAGGTACTTGAGCTTCTGCTCATGGGTGCCGTTGCGGTTGATCTGGTTGACGCACAGGTTGGAATGGGCGCCGTAGGACAGCGCCACCGAGGCGGAGCCACGGCTGATTTCTTCCATCGACACCACATGGGCCAGGTAGCCCAGGCCAGCGCCACCGTACTCTTCCGGTACGGTGATGCCCAGCAGGCCCATGTCACCGAACTTGCGCCACATGTCGGCGGGGAACAGGTTGTCGTGGTCGATCTGCGCGGCCCTTGGGGCCAGTTCAGCGGCGACGAAGGTGCGCACCTGGTCGCGGAGCATGTCGATGGTCTCGCCCAGGGCGAAGTTCAGGGAGGGGTAATGCATGCTGGGGCACCTTCTTGTTCTTGGAAATTGGGTAACACCGTAGCTCAAAGCCTAACCGCCGACCCCTGTAGGAGCGGGCTTGCCCGCGAATGCGTCAGCAGGACCACCGTCATTGCCTGGGTGATCGCATTCGCGGGCAAGCCCGCTCCTGCAAGGGTCGGCGTCATGCCGGAGGTTCCGGTATCGTTCATCACCTTTACGTTAACGTAAACCTGCGGGGAGGCACTGTCAATCCACTCGTCACCTTTACGTAAACGTAAATCTGCGCCAGAGTATTCCCGCTTGCTTCAGCCGTGCCCAAAACAACCACAAGAAGGGACACCCATGAGTCAACCGAGCTATACCCGCGGTCGCCAGGACCGACCCTTGCTGACCCAGACCATCGGCCAGGCCTTCGATGCCACCGTGGCCCGCTGTTGCGACAGCGAGGCCCTGGTGTCCCGCCACCAGGGCCTGCGTTACAGCTGGCGGCAGTTGGCCGAACAGGTCGAAATATATGCCCGCGCCCTGATCGCACTGGGCGTGAACACTGGCGATCGTGTTGGCATCTGGTCGCCCAACTGCGCCCAGTGGTGCATCTTGCAGCTGGCCAGTGCCAAGGTCGGTGCCATCCTGGTCAACATCAACCCGGCCTACCGTGTGGGCGAACTGGAATACGTGTTGCGTCAGTCCGGCTGCCGCTGGCTGGTCTGCGCTGAAGCCTTCAAGACGTCTGATTACCACGCCATGGTGCAGGCGCTGATACCTGAGCTTACCAGCGCCCGGCCTGGTGAGCTGGCCAGTGAATGCCTGCCCCAGTTGCGTGGCGTCATCAGCCTGGCCGCCAACCCGCCTGCCGGTTTCCTGCCCTGGCACGCACTGGCCGAGCGGGCAGGGCAGACGTCTGCCGAAGCCTTCACCGCCCGTCAGCAAAGCCTGCAATTCGACCAGCCGGTGAACATCCAGTACACCTCAGGCACCACCGGTGCGCCCAAAGGTGCCACGCTCAGTCACTACAACATCCTCAACAACGGTTTCATGGTGGGTGAAAGCCTAGGCCTGACGGCCCGCGACCGTATGGTGATCCCGGTGCCGCTGTACCATTGCTTCGGCATGGTCATGGCCAACCTCGGCTGCATCACCCACGGCAGCACCATGATCTACCCCAACGACGCCTTCGACGCCGAGCTCACCCTGCGCGCCGTGGCCGAGGAGCGTGCCAGTATCCTGTACGGCGTACCGACCATGTTCATCGCCATGCTCGACCACCCGTCGCGCGCGCAGATGGACCTGTCCACCCTGCGCAGCGGCATCATGGCCGGCGCCACCTGCCCGATCGAGGTGATGCGCCGGGTCATCGACCAGATGCACATGGCTGAAGTGCAGATCGCCTACGGCATGACCGAAACCAGCCCGGTGTCACTGCAGACCGGCCCGGACGATGACCTGGAGCTGCGCGTGACCACCGTCGGCCGCACCCAGCCTCAGCTGGAAAACAAACTGGTGGACACTGATGGCTGCATCGTCGCCCGCGGCGAGATTGGCGAGCTGTGCACCCGCGGCTACAGCGTGATGCTGGGCTACTGGGACAACCCCCAGGCCACGGCGGATGCCATCGACCCGGCCGGCTGGATGCATTCGGGTGACCTGGCGGTGATGGACGAGCAGGGCTATGTGCGCATCGTCGGGCGCAACAAGGACATGATCATTCGCGGCGGCGAGAACATTTACCCGCGTGAGCTGGAAGAGTTTTTCTACACCCACCCGGCAGTGGCCGATGCGCAGGTGATCGGCATTCCGTGCAGCCGCTATGGCGAAGAGATCGTCGCCTGGATCAAGCTGCACCCAGGGCACAGCGCCACGGCCGAGGAGCTGCAGGGCTGGTGCAAGGCGCGCATTGCCCACTTCAAGGTGCCGCGGTATATCCGTTTCGTTGACGAATACCCGATGACAGTGACGGGCAAGGTGCAGAAGTTCCGGATGCGGGAGATCAGTGTCGCAGAAATTTCGGCTGTTTCTGCAGGTTGATGCACTGGGTTATCCGGCCTCTTCGCGGGTGAACCCACGATGAGGCCAAGCCATGCCAGCATGAGATTTCGGATCTACCCTTACATCGGCTCGATAGTAAGGTCACTGCATACCAGGAAGAGTTGCATTCCTCAGCTTTCCACGTCGCTCGTCGTGGTCAAAGACAGAGGTCACCCTTTGGCAAGCGCACTCACCTTCGAACTGCTAAGGAATGGAAACTATCATCGCCATTGAGAAAGGATTCAGCATCTCTTATTCCCCATTGTGCCGATGACAGGTCTCTATGCTCGAGCCACCCAGTATTGTACCTCCAGCTATGCTCTTCCCGGAACGGCGCGTAGGCGTTTATCAAGCTTTCATCTAAGAGGGTTAAGTAGTTAATGTGCCTATCGGTTAAAATAACATCATTAGCATACCGTTGCGTGCGGCCGCCTAATATATTCTTCGTGTGCTCTGAAAACGCCTTGTTACTAGCCTTGATGAGCTTTTCCCGGACGAAGGGGTTTTTACGAACGGCGGTATTATCCAATTTTTTCAGATCCTTTGTCACGGCATTGAATAGATCAACTTCATGATCTAAGAGGTCCAGAGCGATATCGACTCCCTGCACCTTCTCATTCTCCCGCATTGCGTTCCTATAGGATTTTACTTGATGCGATGTGTTGCCAATACCAAATTGCCCTTTCGCGGTGACCCTCCCAGAACGAGGGGTGTTCCCAGTCCGCCCAATCGGCACCCCGGCTGTGCCCTGGGGGTCGCCGTAGTTAACAGGGTCGCCATTACAATAGGCATACGCGTTCAGTCCACCGAGCCCAAACGGGCTCAGGCTATCGGGGCTGGAGAATCGCATTAACCCAGGAAAGAATGCCCGATAGCCCTGGCCTAAGTGGTAGCAATTGGCGTGAATATCAAACGGAACACCATTGAAACCAGTGGCGATGGCCGCGTCGCCGATCCCCCCCCTGTGGCCATAGGGGGTAAAGCATATCGGCTGAGGGCTTTGAGTGTGTGGCGTTGATGGGGGCATTCATGACTCCTTTGCTTCGCGCAGTTGTCGGCTTGCTTCTTGAAAGTGCTGTGATTTCGCCTCGGTCTATGTACGGCCAAGCCAAGCCGCTTTTAGTAGGGTAATCACGGGAAGCATGCTCTAAAGTAGAGCACCTGTGCTACTGGCAGAAATGTCAGTTGTATTGAACTCTGTGTAAATCCTAGGCTAATGGATTTAATAGCTTTCGCGACTCAGTGATCCAGTAACGGTCAGTCCTAGCGGCGAGCACAGTTAAACCGCGTCAACATGAATGATGTGCTGGGCTGTCCGGCCCCTATTTCGCGGTTAAACGTGCACACAATGATCGCGCTCGACCCAGGCCACCGCGGACGCTATCGACCCGGCCGGCTGGATGCATTCGGGTGACTTGGCGGTGATGGACGAGCAGGGCTATGTGCGCATCGTCGGGCGCAACAAGGACATGATCATTCGCGGCGGCGAGAACATTTACCCGCGTGAGCTGGAAGAGTTTTTCTACACCCACCCGGCGGTGGCCGATGCGCAGGTGATCGGCATTCCGTGCAGCCGCTATGGCGAAGAGATCGTCGCCTGGATCAAGCTGCACCCGGGGCATAGCGCCACGGTCGAGGAACTGCAGGGCTGGTGCAAGGCGCGCATTGCCCACTTCAAGGTGCCGCGGTATATCCGTTTCGTCGACGAATACCCCATGACAGTGACGGGCAAGGTGCAGAAGTTCCGGATGCGGGAGATCAGTGTCGTGGAGTTTATGGTGGGATCGACCGAGTAACGTTGTAGCGGTGCCGGTCCGCAGGGCAAGACCCGCGAATGGCCGGCACAGCTAGCCCGTTTTGGTCAAGCCATCCTAACTAAGACCAGAGTTCCGGATGTTCCAAGGTACTACGAATAATATTTATATGTCCCATTAACTTTCTATATCGCTCCTGTGGGCTGATATAGTGATCTGAATCTCCGAAATAACTAGGGTTTTGCATTTTTCTTACCTCTGCTTCTATTCTGTCAAGGCTGGATATATCTACTTTGGTTAGCAAGGCATCGTTCCGATAGTCGGTTACTTCTCCACCCATGATGTTTGCAGCTTGTTTCAAATATCTTTCTGTTGTGATGCGGTGGACGATTCTTGGCGTTACACCGGTTTTGAAGGGGTCTGAGGCTGCTGCTGCTGCGGTTAAATCCCCAGGTGCTAAATATTGGCCTACTTTTTCTACTAGATCGGGCTTCTTGTCTAAAAGACCATCCATTACGCGTAGGCCGTTTTTCATAGCTATCAATCTGAGCCGTGCAGTTTCTTCAGGGCTTTGGCCGGGGAGCTGTACATTCTGCTTGTTAAAATTAACGTTTATATTTGGTTTTTTGAAAAAGATTTTGTATGCCCAATTCAGGGGGCGTAAAGCGAGATGAGCGAGTCGAGCGAAAGCAACGGCTCCACTTGGGTCTGTGCGGTTGACTGGATCGCCATTGCAATAGGCGTAGCTATTAATTCCTCCACGTCCAAAGGGGCTAATACGATCCGGGGAGATGAATCTCATTAGTGTAGGGCTGAAGGCGCGATAGCCTTGTCCCAAATGGTAGTAATGTGCGTGAGGGTCAAAATGTGCGCCATTAAAGCCGGTTAGGCGAGGTTTCAGGGTCAGCGCTTTGCTGTAGCCGTAAACGCAGTAGCTGACATGAGTGTCAGGGATGACAGTGTTGGATGCTGACATGGTATTGCCCTGTGTGAAAATCAATATTGTCGAAACTTCAGTCTAGTAATGAGGCGTCTGACAAGTTTTATTGGCGCTGAATAGGTGGTGTTCATCGGTTCGGCGAGTTCACGAGTTTGAGCAACAAGGCGGTGGTCGCTCTCCCGACGGGTGTTGTGTGGTTTATATAGCGCAAGCAGCGATCTTACGAAACTGGTAAAAATAACAGTTGTAAAAGGGGACCACAGATCCCGCGTTGCGCGGGCGTCGAAAATAATTGCCCTGATGGGGCGAAGTGCATGCCGCCGCACGCCTACCGTATAGCGTAATTCAAGCAGCGATAACGTATAGTCCAGATTGCCCGGGATGAACCCGCGACGCCAAACTGCGAAAGTTGGCCCCTCACGTCATCCCGTGCTACCTGATGTAATCGCGCGCTTCTGACATGACTCAACCACCTCCGGTTTGAGGAGGCCCGATGATCATGCGAGCTCCAGTTGAACGCAACTGACAGACATATCAGTTCCGTGGTCTACCCTTAAGCCTTCACCGGTGGGTCCTGGCTCGGTGGGTCGCCCACTGTCGGCGGCACGGTCGGCTTGATCGGCAGCTCGTCCGGGTCTTCTTCCGGTACGGGTGGCGGCAAGCTTGGGTCGTCAATGTTGGGATCGGGTGTCTCCGGTGGAATGGGAATGTTCATGGCCTGACCTCGCGTGGGTGGGTGAAGAGGTGCTGTAGGCTCTGACCGCTGGCAGCTGCCGTTCGCTCAATTATTTTGAACCCCCCGCCTGTGCCCGGCTCTGAACCCTTACCGCCACCAGCCTGAGGGAGCAAGGTCGATGTCACGAAACGAGCCCTTTGAAAGCGTGCCCATGGCGAACGATCACCCGGACCAGGCCATTAGCCTGGCCCAGGCGCTGTTGGCGCCACGCATCGTGATCGAAGACACCCAACCCGTGCTCGACGCCGGCAGCTTCGCCGCCAAGGCCGTCAGCGGCCAGCCTGTGGCAGTCAGCACCAAGGCCTATAGCGACGGCCACGACCGCCTGGCGGTGATGCTCAACTGGCGCCAGGCGCACAGCAGGCGCTGGCATTGCGTGCCGATGCAGGCGGCGGGCAACGACCTGTGGCAGGCCGAATTCACCCCCACCGAGCTGGGCCCGCACTTGTTCAGTATCGAGGCCTGGATCGACCCGTTTGCCACCTATTGCCACGACCTGGAGAAGAAGTACCACGCCGGCGTCGAGGTGAAACTGGAGCTGGAAGAAGGCCGTTTGATGCTGGGCAAAGGCATCGAGCTGTGCAGCGGCGCCCTGCGCGAAGAGCTCGAGGCCGTGCAACACCGCCTGGCCACCCTCAGTACCGATGACCAGGTAGCCGTC
Organism: Pseudomonas sp. NBRC 111139; assembly: GCF_001753955.1. Taxonomy (NCBI): domain Bacteria; kingdom Pseudomonadati; phylum Pseudomonadota; class Gammaproteobacteria; order Pseudomonadales; family Pseudomonadaceae; genus Pseudomonas; species Pseudomonas sp. NBRC 111139. The sequence continues at coordinate 9,728 of NZ_BCBP01000023.1, read as the reverse complement.
TTTCTCGACCCGACCACCGCCCGCCTGATGGGCGAAGCCGAACACCGCAGCTACCTGACCCGCAGCCCTGAGTTTCCCCTTGATGTCGACCGCCCGGCCGCCCTGTTCGCCAGCTGGTACGAGCTGTTCCCGCGCTCGATGACCGACGACCCGCAGCGCCACGGCACCTTCAACGACGTGCACGAACGGCTGCCGATGATCCGCGACATGGGCTTCGACGTCCTGTACTTCCCGCCCATCCACCCCATCGGCATGCAGCATCGCAAGGGCCGCAACAACGCCCTCAAGGCCGAGCCGGGCGACCCGGGCAGCCCTTATGCCATCGGCAGCCCGGAAGGCGGCCACGAGGCCATTCACCCGCAACTGGGCAACCGCGATGACTTCCGCCGTCTGGTGGCCGCAGCGGCGGAACACGGCCTGGAAATTGCCCTCGATTTCGCCATCCAGTGCTCCCAGGACCACCCCTGGCTCAAGGAGCACCCGGGCTGGTTCAGCTGGCGCCCGGACGGCACCATCCGCTACGCTGAAAACCCGCCGAAAAAGTACCAGGACATCGTCAACGTCGATTTCTATGCGCCGGAGGCCGTGCCCTCGCTGTGGCTGGCCCTGCGCGATGTGGTGGTCGGCTGGGTCGAGGAGGGCGTAAAGACTTTCCGCGTCGACAACCCGCACACCAAGCCGCTGCCGTTCTGGCAATGGCTCATCGCCAATGTGCGCAGCCAGCACCCCGACGTCATCTTCCTTGCCGAAGCCTTTACCAAACCGGCGATGATGGCGCGCTTGGGCAAGGTCGGCTACGCACAGAGCTATACCTATTTCACCTGGCGCAACCACAAGCAGGAGCTGCGCGAATATTTCGAGCAGCTCAACCAGCCGCCGTGGAGCCAGTGCTACCGGCCCAACTTCTTCGTCAACACGCCGGACATCAACCCGTTCTTCCTGCACACCTCCGGCCGCGCAGGTTTCCTTATCCGTGCCGCGCTGGCGACCATGGGCTCAGGCTTGTGGGGCATGTATTCGGGCTTCGAGCTGTGTGAGGGCACGCCGTTGCCGGGCAAGGAGGAGTACCTGGATTCGGAGAAGTACGAAATCCGCCCACGCGACTTCACCCAGCCCGGCAACATCATCGCCGAGATCGCCCAGCTCAACCGCATCCGCCGGCAGAACCGCGCCTTGCAAACCCACCTGGGTGTGGCCTTCTTCAATTGCTGGAACGACAACATCCTGTACTTCGCCAAGCGTACGCCCGAGCGTGACAACTACATCCTGGTGGCCGTCAGCCTCGACCCGCACAACGCCCAGGAGGCGCACTTCGAGTTGCCACTGTGGGAGCTGGGGCTGGACGACAACGCCGAAACCCGGGGTGAAGACCTGATGAACGGCCACCGCTGGTCGTGGTACGGCAAGACCCAATGGATGCGCATAGAGCCCTGGCACCTGCCGTTCGGCATCTGGCGCATCGAGAAAGCCCGTTAACAAGGCTCAGACTGTGCCCCTGTAGGAGCGGGTTTACCCGCGAAGATGACACCGCGGTGCCGCGGTGCATGGCACCGGCTTCGCCGGTGTTCGCGGGTAAACCCGCTCCTACGGGGGATCGAGCAAGCTCGGATGTCTGTGCATGCAATTGAAAGGAGTCGCACATGGCCAAGCGTTCCCGCCCGGCAGCCTTCATCGACGACCCGCTTTGGTACAAGGACGCTGTCATCTATCAGCTGCACATCAAGTCATTCTTCGACTCGAACAACGATGGCATCGGTGATTTCGCCGGCCTGATCAGCAAGCTCGACTATATCGCCGAGCTGGGCGTCAACACCCTGTGGCTGCTGCCGTTCTATCCCTCGCCACGCCGTGACGACGGCTACGACATCGCCGAATACAAGGCCGTGCACCCCGACTACGGCAGCATGGCCGACGCCCGCCGTTTCATCGCCGAGGCCCACAAGCGCGGCCTGCGGGTGATCACCGAGCTGGTCATCAACCACACCAGCGACCAGCACCCGTGGTTCCAGCGCGCCCGCCACGCCAAGCGCGGCAGCAAGGCGCGTGAGTTCTACGTGTGGTCGGACGATGACCAGAAGTATGACGGTACGCGCATCATCTTCCTCGACACCGAAAAGTCCAACTGGACCTGGGACCCGGTCGCCGGCCAGTACTTCTGGCACCGGTTCTATTCCCACCAGCCGGACCTCAATTTCGACAACCCGCAGGTGCTCAAGGCGGTGATCGGCGTCATGCGCTTCTGGCTCGACCTGGGTGTAGATGGCCTGCGGTTGGACGCGATCCCTTACCTGATCGAGCGCGACGGCACCAACAACGAAAACCTCGCCGAAACCCACGACGTGCTCAAGGCGATCCGCGCCGAGATCGACGCCAACTACCCCGATCGCATGCTGCTGGCCGAAGCCAACCAGTGGCCGGAAGACACGCGCCCGTACTTCGGCGAAGGCGACGGCGACGAGTGCCATATGGCTTTCCACTTTCCGTTGATGCCGCGCATGTACATGGCCCTGGCCATGGAAGACCGCTTCCCGATCACCGATATCCTGCGCCAGACCCCGGAAATCCCGGCCAACTGCCAGTGGGCGATCTTTTTGCGCAACCATGATGAACTGACCCTGGAAATGGTCACCGACCGCGAGCGCGACTACCTGTGGAACTACTACGCCGAAGACCGCCGCGCGCGCATCAACCTGGGCATTCGCCGGCGCCTGGCGCCCCTGCTGCAGCGTGACCGTCGGCGCATAGAGCTGCTGACCAGTCTGCTATTGTCGATGCCGGGCACGCCAACCCTGTATTACGGCGACGAACTGGGTATGGGCGACAATATCTATCTGGGTGACCGCGATGGTGTTCGCACACCCATGCAGTGGTCGCCAGACCGCAACGGCGGTTTTTCTCGCGCCGACCCGCAGCGCCTGGTGCTGCCGCCGATCATGGACCCGCTCTACGGTTACCAGACCGTCAACGCCGAGGCGCAAAGCCACGACCCGCATTCGCTGCTGAACTGGACCCGGCGCATGCTGGCGGTGCGCAAGCAGCAGAAGGCCTTTGGCCGCGGCAGCCTGCGTACCCTCACGCCCAGCAACCGGCGCATCCTTGCCTATATCCGCGAGTACACCGACGCCGACGGCAATACCGAGGTCATCCTCTGCGTGGCCAACGTGTCCCGCGCCGCCCAGGCTGCCGAACTCGAATTGTCACAATACGCCGACAAAGTACCGGTGGAGATGCTGGGCGGCAGCGCGTTCCCGCCAATCGGCCAACTGCCGTTTCTGCTGACCTTGCCACCTTATGCCTTCTACTGGTTCCTGCTGGCCAGCCGCGATCGCATGCCCAGCTGGCACATCCAGGCCACCGAGGGGTTACCCGAATTGACCACATTGGTACTGCGCAAGCGCATGGAAGAACTGCTGCAAGCCCCCGCAAGCGATACGCTGCAAAGCACCATCCTGCCGCAGTACCTGCCCAAGCGCCGCTGGTTCGCCGGCAAGGAAGGGCCGATCGACGCCGTGCGCCTGTGTTACGGCGTGCGTTTCGGCACCGCCGCCACGCCGGTGTTGCTCAGCGAAATCGAAGTACTCAGCGACGGCACGGCTACCCGCTACCAGCTGCCTTTCGGCCTGCTGCGTGAGGAACAGATCCACACCGCGCTGCCTCAGCAGCTGGCGTTGTCGCGGGTGCGCCGTACCCACCAGGTTGGCTTGATCACAGACGCCTTCGTCCTTGAGCCGTTTATTCACGCTGTGATGCAAGCCTGCCAGGATGGCCTGCGTCTGCCGTGTGGCGACAGTGAGGGTGAATTGCGCTTTGAATGCACAGAGCAGCTGGCCGGCCTGGCGCTCGACGACGAAAGCGAAGTGCGCTACCTCAGTGCCGAGCAGTCCAACAGTTCGGTGGTCATCGGCGACCGCGTGGTGCTCAAGCTAATCCGCCGGGTCAACCCGGGCATCCATCCAGAGCTGGAAATGAGTGCCTACCTGACCGCCGCCGGCTTTGCCAACATCTCGCCGCTGCTGGCCTGGGTCAGCCGGGTGGACGAACAACACGCGCCGCACCTGCTGATGATTGCCCAGGGTTACCTGAGCAACCAGGGCGATGCCTGGGGTTGGACCCAGAACACGCTGGAACGGGCCATCCGTGACCAGATGGAGCCCCCCCGCAACGACACCGAAACGCACACTGACGCATTGGCCGAACTCAGCGGCTTTGCGGCCTTGCTTGGCCAGCGCCTGGGCGAGATGCACCTGCTGCTGGCCGCCCCCACCGAAGACCCGGCCTTCCAGCCGCGCCCCAGCGATGCGCAGGACAGCGAGCGCTGGCGTGCACAGATCAGCGCCGAACTGACCCACGCCCTCGACCTGCTGGCGCAGCATCGCGACACGCTGGACAGCGACAGCCAGTCCTTGGTCGACGACCTGCAGCAACAGCGTGACGGCCTGGCCCAGCACATCGACACCCTGAGCAAGCAGGCTCAGGGTGGCCTGCTGATGCGTGTGCACGGCGACCTGCACCTGGGTCAGGTGCTCGTGGTGCAGGGTGATGCCTACCTCATCGATTTTGAAGGTGAACCCGCCCGGCCCCTTGAAGAGCGCCGGGCAAAACACAGCCCCTACAAGGATGTCAGCGGCGTGCTGCGTTCCTTCGACTATGCTGCTGCGATGATCTTGCGCAGCGCGTCTGCGGTGGACCTTTCCGAGCCGGCGCGGCAAGCCCGGCAGCGGGTTGCCCGGCAGTACCTGCACCAGTCCCGGCATGCCTTTGTCGAAGCCTATGGGCTGGCCACCGCCGCCATGCCTCACGCCTGGCAGCACGCCGAGGGTGAGCGCGCGGCGCTGGAATTGTTCTGCCTGGAAAAAGCCGCCTACGAGATTACATACGAAGCCGAAAACCGTCCGAGCTGGCTGGCCGTGCCTTTGCATGGTCTGCATGGACTGATCAGTACCTGGGGAGAGTCAGAATGAACGTTACAACGCGTGAAAACGGTGGCCTTCGGCAACGGGACCTCGACGCCCTGGCCCGCGCCGAACACGCCGATCCTTTTGCGGTACTCGGCCCCCACGGCGACGGCGCAGGCGGGCAGGTGGTCCGCGCCTTTCTGCCCAATGCCCTGAAAGTGCGCGTTCAGGCCCGGGATGACGGGCGGGTCCTTGCCGAAATGGAGCAGGGCAGCCTACCTGGGTTGTTCAGCGCGCACCTTGATGAGGCACAGCCCTACCAGTTTCATATCGTCTGGGCCGGTGGCGAACAGGTTACCGAAGACCCCTACAGTTTCGGCCCGCAACTGGGTGACATGGACCTTCACTTGTTCGCGGAAGGCAATCACCGCGATTTGTCCGGGCGCTTCGGTGCCCAGCCGACTCAGGTCGATGGCATCGACGGCGTATGTTTCTCGGTCTGGGCGCCGAATGCCCGGCGGGTGTCGGTGGTGGGTGATTTCAACAACTGGGATGGCCGCCGCCACCCCATGCGCCTGCGGCACGGCGCGGGGGTGTGGGAGTTGTTCATTCCGCGTCTGGGCGTGGGCGAAACCTACAAGTTCGAAGTGCTTGGCAAGGACGGCATACTGCCGCTGAAGGCCGATCCGCTGGCCCGTGCCACCGAGCTGCCGCCGAGCACGGCGTCCAAGGTAGCCGGTGAACTCAGCCACGCCTGGCAGGATCATGACTGGATGGCGCAACGCGCCCAGCGCCATGCCTACAACGCGCCGTTGTCGATCTACGAGCTGCACCCAGGGTCATGGCGCTGCGAGCTGGACGAAGCGGGCGAAGTCGGGCGTTTCTACAACTGGCGCGAACTGGCCGAGCGGCTGGTGCCCTATGTGCAGGAACTGGGCTTTACCCATATCGAATTGCTGCCGATCATGGAACACCCGTTCGGCGGCTCCTGGGGCTATCAACCATTGTCGATGTTCGCGCCCACCTCGCGCTACGGCAGTGCCGAGGATTTCGCCGCGTTCATCGACGCCTGCCACCAGGGAGGCATCGGTGTACTGCTGGACTGGGTGCCGGCGCATTTTCCCACCGACGAACATGGCCTGGCGCGCTTCGATGGCACTGCGCTGTACGAATACGATAACCCCCTGGAGGGCTACCACCAGGACTGGAACACGCTGATCTACAACCTCGGGCGCAATGAAGTGCGCGGCTTCATGATGGCTTCGGCGCTGCACTGGTTGAAGCATTTCCACATCGACGGCCTGCGCGTCGATGCGGTGGCCTCGATGCTGTACCGCGACTACTCGCGCAAGGCTGGCGAATGGGTACCCAACCGTCACGGCGGGCGCGAGAACCTGGAAGCCATCGACTTCATCCGCCACCTTAACGGCGTCGCTGCCCACGAGGCCCCGGGTGCGCTGATCATCGCCGAAGAGTCCACCGCCTGGCCTGGGGTCAGCCAGCCTACCCAACAGGGCGGCCTGGGTTTTGCCTACAAGTGGAACATGGGCTGGATGCACGACACCCTGCACTACATCCAGAACGATCCGGTGCACCGCACCTACCACCACAACGAGATGAGTTTCGGGCTGATCTATGCCTATTCCGAGCACTTCATCCTGCCCATTTCCCATGATGAGGTGGTGCACGGCAAGCATTCGCTGATCGACAAGATGCCCGGCGACCGCTGGCAGAAGTTCGCCAACCTGCGTGCCTATCTCACCTTCATGTGGGCACACCCGGGCAAGAAGCTGCTGTTCATGGGTTGCGAGTTCGGCCAGTGGCGTGAGTGGAACCACGACAGCGAACTGGACTGGTACCTGCTGCAGTATCCCGAGCACCAGGGCGTGCAGCGCCTGGTGGGTGACCTCAACCGCCTGTACCGCGAAGTGCCGGCGCTGCACGAGCAGGATTGCCAGCCGCAGGGCTTCCAGTGGCTGATCGGTGACGACGCGCAAAACAGCGTGTACGCCTGGCTGCGCTGGAGCAGCAGCGGCGAGCCGGTGCTGGTGGTGGCCAACTTCACCCCGGTACCCCGTGAGGGTTACCGCATTGGCGTGCCGTTCGGCGAGCGTTGGCAGGAGCTGCTGAACAGCGATGCCGAGCTGTATGCCGGGTCGAACGTGGGTAATCTGGGGGCGGTGGCCAGTGAGGCAGTGGCCAGCCACGGGCAGCCATTATCGCTGGCCCTGAACTTGCCGCCGCTGGGGGTGTTGATCATGAAGCCCGCCTGACCGGTTGACCGCACTGGCCTTTTCGCCTGTAGGGGCGGGTTTACCCGCGAATCCGGTAGCGGCGGCAACCGTGAATGGCCTTTGGAAATTGGCCGGCAGGCCCGGCCCTTTCGCGGGTGAACCCGCTCCTACAACGGCCTGTGCCGAGCCACCGATGCGTGTGGCCCCGATCAGTGTGTAGGAGCGGGTTTACCCGCGAAGAGGCCGGCCCTGCCTACCACCGCATCCGCACCCCAAGGCTGCCGATCAGCCCGTTCAGGTCATTGTCGTCCACATCACTGCTGTAATCGGCGCTGACGAACAACGCCACCGAAGGCGTCACCCGCGCCACCAGCCCCAAGCCTAACTCCACCGTGGTGGAGTAGCGCGAACTGGAGATCTTGTCGACCTCGTCCAGCTTCACCTCATCGGCATTGCTGAAGTCATACCACACGTTGGTCCGCACATAGGGTTCGATGGGCATGCCGCGCACTTCGTAGCGCCCGGACAACTTGGCACCGACCCGGCCGCTCCAGCTCGGCTGGCTGTCAAAGGCTTGCAAGGTCTCCTCCTGCACCTGGTTGCCAGGGAAGAATTGCTGGTTGATCAACTGTGCCTGGGGCTCGATGACCCAGTTGCCACTCAGGCGGATCGGGTAACCGCCCTCTACCGAGAAGGTCATTGCGTGGCCACTGTCGTCCAGGCGCTGGCCGTTTTCGCCACGGCCCATCACGTCGATCCGCGAGCCCATGGCCACGGCATCCAGGTGCCAACCCTGTTCATGGGTCATGCTCCAGTACACCCCCAGGCTTTCACCGCTCAAGTTCACCGCTTTGCGCTGCTTGTCGCCCAGCAGAGGGCGCGCGCCTTTGAAGCTGCTTTGCAGGTTGTTGTGCCCCACGAAAATCCCTGCGCGGTGCACATCGCCCGCTGCAGTTTCACGCACGAACAGGTCCGGGCCGATCATCAGTTGCTGGCTGGGCGCCTCCAGCTGTGCTGGGGGCAGCGCGCGGCCGCGCGCACTGGTGGGGAAGAACTGCGCCCACTGACTGGCAATCAGGTCCGGTGCCGGCTGCTGGTGGCGTTCGCTCATCTGCTGCGAAAACGCATTGAGGGTGCCGAGGCTCAACCCACTGGCACTGAGCGGGTCGAGCGACAGTTGCGCCGCCACGGGTTGCTGCAGAAAGCCGGGGGAGGTGGGGTCACCCTGCAGTTCGTACGCGATCGTTTCCACTGGGGTTGCCAGAAGCAGCGACGTGGAAACCGCGTAGAAAATGCTATCGAAGCGCGAGGGGTTCGAGGTGCTTTTCATGGCGGATCTCCTTTGTTTTTGTGGTGCAGCCCGAGAACCTGGCCTGTTGTCACGAGCTGTACGGCAAAAACAGTGGGCGACCCAAACCAGTACGCCAGTTATCGCAAGCGCGCACGAAGGCGCGAGCTAGAGGCCCGGCGCAAGTTTTTTACAGCTTGGTATCGTTCAGCTAAGGAGAGGTCACCGCTTGCGTCAAGAAAGCGTGAAGGAAGTGTTCAAGGTATGTCGTAACGCTCAACCTGTTGTTTTATTGGTAAAAACAGCAGGGTATAGCGGGGATCGCTATTTGCCGTGCCGTGGCTATGAAGAATGATTGCTAAAGGCGCACTTCCACTGCCAGTGGCAGATGATCTGACAGGTGCGACCAAGGTTTGTGCCCCAGAATCCGCGGCCCATGGCTTTCGGCATTACGCAGGTAAATGCGGTCCAGTCGCAGCAGTGGCAGGCGGGCAGGATAGGTGCGGGCGAGGTGGCCGTGGTGGCGTTCGAAGGCTTCGTGCAAGTCGCGTTGCAGGCCAAGGGTGCGGTTGCCGTGGCTTTTCCAGTCGTTGAAGTCGCCGGCGATGATCACCGGGGCGTTGGCCGGCAGGGCGTCCAGCAGTTTACGCAGCAACTGCAGCTGCTTTTGCCGGTGGCTTTCCAGCAGCGACAGGTGCACGCAGACCGCATGCACCTGGCCTTGCCCCGGCACCTCCAGCACGCAGTGCAACAGGCCGCGGCGTTCGGGGCCGGTGATCGACACGTCCAGGTTGCGGTGCTCGACGATCGGGTATTTGGACAGCAGCGCATTGCCGTGGTGGCCGTCAGGGTAGACCGCATTGCGGCCGTAGGCAAAGTCGCTCCACATGCTGTCGGCGAGGAATTCGTACTGCGAGGTCTGTGGCCAGCCGGGGTAGCGCGCGGCGTGGCGGTCGTGGCTGCCGAGCACTTCCTGAAGAAAGACAATGTCAGCCTGGGTGCTGCGCACGGCCTCGCGCAGCTCTGGCAAGATAAAGCGCCGGTTGAAGGCGGTGAAGCCCTTGTGGGTGTTCACCGTCAGTACCCGCAGGCGTTTCACGGCTGGGGCCTGGCTGACGCTGGCGAAACCATTACTGCCGGCTTCGAGGCTCACAAATCCTCCTGAAGTTAACCCTGCCTTACTGTCGCCGCTAAAACCTGTGGCAGCGGGCAAACCCGCGCTCACAGGTATGGCGTAGCGATCAAAACGTAAGACCTGCCTGGGTTATCACGGTTCACTCCTCGTCGCGCTGCAACACCATCAGCAGCATC